>DQLG01000515.1 GCA_015660315.1 Candidatus Latescibacterota bacterium | reverse complement strand
GATCGAACTGGTGACCGGTCGGATCGCCCCGGTCGCCAATCCCGCCAACACCATCAGCGCACCCAACATTAGCACCGATATCGCTAGCCCTTGCAAGGCGAGTAGAACTGCCGTCGACATCAAACCGCCCAGCAACGTCTGCCGGGCGCCGAAATACTCACTCCAGCGACCAAAGACCACCGAGGACACTGCGCCGACCAGCCCCATCAACGAAAAAACCAAACCCGCCAACGTGAGAATATCTTCCTCGCCGGCCAACTGCTGTAGAAAAAGAGGCACCACCGGCATGATGACACCAAAGGCGAATTGCACTAACATCATGCAAGTCAACATGATTAGAAAAGCCCGCATGCGGAAAAGCCGCATTGCCCCCTGATAGAAAGACTCGCGCTCCCCACCATTGATCCCCGACCGGTCTTCAGGCTGAAAATCCTCGTGTACCCATAATTTCACCGCCACCCCGGCCAACAACACCAATACTCCTGAAACCAGAAAGCAATTATAGTAACCAAAGTGTTCAATAAAGGGGCCGCCAAGCAAGGGCCCGAGCGAAGACCCCAGCATAAAGGTCCCCTGCATCAAACCCAGGGCATAACCCAAGTGCTGTTTCGGAGTGGTCGTCGATACCAGCGTTATACAGGCGGTTACCGTGCCGGCCAAGGCTCCTTGTAACGCGCGAGCGACTAGGATTTGTTCGACCGTCACGGCATAGGCCATAAAGATCACGGTAATGCCCCCGCCGAGCATCGAACGCACTACCATCGCCTTGCGGCCAAAACGGTCGGCCATCGTACCCCATATCGGCGACGAGATAGCCATCGTTATACCGCCGGCCGTACCCATATACCCCGCCCAGACAAGTGCCTCGGCTAGGTCCGCTACATTAAATTCCTGGATATAATATGGGAGAAAAGGCTGCACGGCCTGAAAGCCCATAATCGCAAAGAGCTCAGCAGCCAGCAAGATATAGAAATTGCGACGCCAGGGTCGTTCCATACCCGCTAAAGAACGGCTAAATAGACCATTCCGGCCAGTTTCCCAAAAGCAATGACCCGCCCCACAAACACGGGACGGGTCATTTTAGGCTTGTATAGAAATGCGCGAGAAAACCCCGATTTTCTAAAAAAGGACTTTTCGTTTGGTTCAATCGGTCAAAATAGTCCGCGATGCATATTTGCCAAGCCCCATCAATCCGCCCTAGCGGCGAGCCATTCGACAACGGCTTGCCGCCTAGCATCCGGCGTATCTAGATCTTTCGACAAACGCTGCAGTTCCCAAGCGATAGGATGGGTTAGCACTTCCCCGACCTGCAAGTAGACCCACGGGCTAAGCAGTTCCAACTCAGTATAATCCGCACAGGTATAGACCTCCGCGCTCAGGCCGCCGTCCGGATAGCGCCTCGTCGCGTCTCGGCGAAAAAACTCGACCATCGCCACATCGCCAACAATACCGGCGAGCCAGCGGTCAGAATCGGCCCCAGTCTTCTGCGCGTCCACCGGATCGGGCACGAAGATACCGATATCGCCTTTGATGGTGAAATTGCGCATAGCCGCGCTCTCCGCAAAACCAAATGGAAAGTAGCGCATATCAAAATGGCTATGCGGATTGAGCGGGTAAAAGGTCTGCTCTGGCGGACGAATCTGGGTAACGTTCCAGATCGTATATCGCAGCGGCTCAATATCCGCGTTGGCCGCTGCGGCGACCTTCTCGACATGTTGCACGATATCGACGCGGGTCCCCTCGGCCGCCATGCGAATCTCGCGCACGCTACGGGCCCCGTTATACTCGCTGACCGGACCGGTGATCACCACACCGTCCGCCAGTAATCTAGCTTCGTGTACTGCTCCATCAAAGGCGTGATCTGGCGGCCAGGAATGACCATTTATCTTTTCGAATTCGCTCTGCTCATTCGGCCAGACCTTGTCGCCGCCAAAATTCGTCCAGGCGAAGTTGCCCTCTTCGTCGATATTCGGCATCCCCTTGGGCAAAACCTTGCCGTGAAACTGCGGATCAGACCAGAGAATATTATCGCCGTCTAGATAACCATAATGCATGATGCGACCGATCGCCGGCACGACGATTAGCTTCACCTCACCATTGTTAATTTCAATCGCGTCTTTCCAGCCCAGGTAGTCGACCTTGCCGACCTTAACACCAGCAATCGCGGGTAGCGCCATCAAACATAGCAACAAACAGCTTTTTAATAATTGCATTATATGGCCCCTATCTGAGTGCCGAAACGCCGCCGCCCTTGACCGCGCGAGCAACTTCCTTCTCGACATCGGCTCGGGTGACCATGGTAGTATCACCAATGCAATCCTGGACCATAATACCGTGCGCCGCGCCCCACTGCACTGCGTCGTCAGCGCCAAGACCTTCCATCAATGCCGCAGCCACGCCCGAGGCAAAAGAATCGCCGCCACCAGTGCGGTCGGCAATCTCGATATTCTCGCGTACCGCCGCCTGGTGAATCACGCCTTCTTCGACATCAAAGAGCACCGCACCCCAGTTGATGCGATCCGCTGTCAAGGCACCGCGCAACTGCGTGCCGATATACTTGAGATTCGGATAGTCGTTGGCGACCTGGTGCAGCATCTTAGTATAGATCTTTAACCACACGTCGAAACTGGCACCCTTGGGCACCTTCTCGGTCTCATAACCCAGAGCGTCATCAAAATCGTCCTGATTACCGACCAGGAATTCGACATGCGGTACGATGCCCTTGTTGATCTCGCGGGCGCGGTCCTTGCTCGGCTCTACCTTACTGCGATAGTTCAAATCGAAGGAGCGCACGACGCCGTGTTCGCCGGCCTTCTTCATGCCCTCCAATGCCAAGTCCGCCGTCTTCTGCGAGAGCAAGGTATAAATGCCGCCGGTGCTAAACCACCGAGTCCCCAATTCGCCGAAGAGATGATCCCAATCAATATCGCCGGGGCCCACTTCGCGTACCGGCGTGTGCGCGCGATAATATTCGGTAACCGAAGGCAGCAAGCCCTTGCCAGCCCAGGTAAAATTGATGCCATTGTGCAGCGTACCCTTGGCGTCGGTGCTGTATTTGCCTTTGCCGCTATTGTTGAACCAAATAATATGCGAGGTATCTAGACCGGCCTCGCGCAACTGATTTTCGATATTGCGACCAATGCCGTCATCAACCAACGCCGTCAGCACTGCGGCGCGCAAACCGAAACAATAGCTCAAGCCTTCGGCGACATTAGTCTCGCCGCCACCGTGCCAGATCCGTCCGCTACGCGCCCGAGCTGTGGGCACCTGCCCCGGGTCGATACGCATCAGAATCTCGCCGAGTGCGATGGCGTCATAACGCGTTTCTTCTACAGACTTCAATTGCAATGCCATTGTATACTATCTCCTGTATTGTGTTTTTATATTTTTACTTTGACCAGCCCCTTACGGGACACAGATTTTTCCAACGCTTCCAATACCGCCACCGGCCCCAACATCGACTGCTCGGTCTCGTCCGTCACTCCCGTCTGAAACATTTTGCAGAAATCGCGGACGCCCGTCAGGTATTGGCTAGTATCGGCAACGATGGGTTCGTCTATGCGACCCTTTTCGCCGATTGCGCTCAAATGAAACGGGGCTGATGCGCCCCCGACGAGGTTCATGGTGGCAACGGTGCCATTATTGTAGGCAATCTGGGCGCTATGATTTTTTCTTTTGCCCTTGCTGACCTGCACATGACTGATATCACACCCGAGCAGACGCACAATCATATCGACTTGGTGGATACCATAGAAGAAAATGCCGCCCCACTTAGACTTGATATCACAAGACCCCGTCGCGACAAGCGTCTGGATTTCGCCGAGTTGCTTAAGTTTTTTGGCGAAGGCTTTGTAGGAGGCTTGTTTGGGCAAAGTTGAAAATGAGCAGACCGGGACGTTGAGCTTCTTCGCGCGTGCCAGAAAACGTTGCCCCTCCGCTTTTCGATAACAGAAGGGCTTATCAATAAAAAGTGGCATCTTGGCTTCTAATAGGGCTTCGGCGGCCGGCAAATGATATTTCCCGTGTCTATGATCGACGGCTGCAGCGTCGACCTGGCCGACTAGATCCTCCGGTCTCTTGACGATATTGGGTATGTTCCCAGCCGCGGCGGCCTTCTCCGCGAATGCTTTTGTCTCCCCCCATACGTGGGTCACGCGTACGCCGCGCACCCGCTTTTCTACATTGATCACTTTGGCGATGGCCGCAGTGTGGCTATTTTCAGCGCCGACGATTCCGATATTCAACATGTTATACCTCCGCAAAATTCCAAAGTTTTAAAACGCTTTTACCTAAGATCCATTCAAGATCTTCCGGTACGATAAATTTCATTTCGTCGCGCACCACCGTTAGCGCCTGAGCATATTCGGCCTTAGCAAGACATACCGGCCAATCGGTCCCCCACATGATGCGCTGGGGGCCGAAGGCCTGGTAGACCTCCTTTACCAACCCATGCGTATCGGACCACGGATAACCCTCTTGGGAAATGGACCAGGTGTGGCTGATCTTTACATAGGTCCGCGGGTAACGGGCCATATCCAACAACAGTTGTAGTTCGTCCTGGTTATCGGGATGCGCGTCGGCCATATGGTCGATACAGATATCGAGATCCGGATACCGGTCGAGTATCCGCGCCAGGTCGGGTAGCCGCTGCGGACCAGTCAAGATAAGCATCGGAACCTGCATCTGTTGGGCACGGGCGAAGATCGGATCCATAGCCGGCCCCGCGAACCAATCATCCGTCGCATCCCTGGCCGGGCTCAGCCGCTGGCCGTGGATATTGTGCTCTTCCTTCCATATTTGCAGGTGGTCGGCGGCGGCCGGATCTTCGGGATTAATACGACCGACGGCCATAAAACGGTCGGGGTATTTTTTGACGACGTGGGCGATATAACTATTGTCCCAGCGATAATGGATCACCTGCACCAATACAGTCTTTTCGACCCCATTGGCATCCATAAGCGCCAATAGATCTTCAGCGGTGCGATCCTCTGCGGGTGGGTTGGCGTTCTCCGCCGGCCAGGGAAAAGCCGGGTCGTTGGCCCACACGTGGACATGGGGGTCAATAATGCGCATTGCGGGATCCTTTCAAGAAGAGATGAGCTGCAAAAAGTGATTCAGAGTTGAGGCGATGTCAATACGCGCCCCGCTCAACGAAAATCGCGAATAAACCGCCCAGCATAGGAGCGAACTTCTCCACTATTGAGCACGTGGAAACGACGCAAACGGTCCACGGTCGACGCCGAGAAGCGTTTTAACGGCAAATACACGAGTTGCTTGCGATAGCGGCGAGCCAGTTGGCGCCAGGCGAGCGCGGGCGGTTCCGGCGCGACGAGCACCACCCTTTTCTCCCGCGAATGCAATAGCGCCGCCGCTAGCAATTGCTCCTCCAACGTCCGACAGAAGGCCAGGCGAGGATCGCGCCAAATATCGGGTATCGGCCGCGGCGGAAAAATAAACAAGCAGCCGCCGTAGAGCGCTTGGCCAATGCCCGGCCCGACCATATTGTCTAGGAAATTCGTCGAATAGAAGGCCAGGGTCGACTCCTCCTCATGCTCGGCATACCAGGTGCTTTGCCAGGAGTAGCGCTCGGGGTCGGCTGGTGTAGCGAAGAGAAAGACGACGACCTCGATACTGCCTCTTGGGGGCGGCATCTCCTTAACATAGAGGTCTCCGGTATGCCAGTTGCGCAAAGTCTCGCGAATATCCAGCCCGTCCTTGAGCGAAGACTGGAACTTCTCGACCTTGGCCAAATCCTCGCCGAGCATCTTGCGCGCCTGTTGCCGCACGTGTTGCTGAAAGGACTCGATCCGTCCGTCTTCGGGAGGATAAGAACACTGGCCATAGGGGTCCCACTGCTGGCTCCACTGCTGTTTTTCCCGCGGCGGTGGTTCGAGCTTCAACGGCAGTTCGCGCCAAATCCTCGGCACACCCTGTAGTCTGTTCTTACAGGCGTGGACTTCGCCGTCGGCGTCGACGACTTGTTCCAAACCAACATTGATATCGTCTTCGTCCGAGCCGATCCGTTGCGGTGGATATTCGCAGGCCGTATCCAAGAGCGATAGCGCAAAAGCGTCGCCCACCACCTGCTTGGCACCCACCGCCAGATTATAGAGGTCCGGCGTCAAACGGTGGTCCATCACCGTAAGATTGCGCACATAGCGCAACAACAAACCCATCCGCTGCGGGGTCAGCCAGTGGTTGTCCAGTTCCTCCACCGTGGTCCAGTGATCGCGGGCCGCCAATAACAATGCTTTGACCCCGTCGACGGCCAAGGTCGCATCGGCGACTAATTCTGCACGGCGGTGCTCGTAGAGGGCCGTGAGATGCGGCAATTCGCCCAGTACGAAATAGAGACATTCTTCGGCGATGCGGTGCAATTCGGGCATCGCCTGCCCGCCGCCGTGTTGCGGATAGGCTGCGCGCTGCAAGTAGGCCTGGCGAATCCACGGCCAATCGGCGACCGAGCAAACAAAGGCGATACGTCCATATTCCAGTTCGAGTCGATGCAGTTCGTACGCCATGCGGCGGATCCGCTTGAGCCGCTGGCTCTCTTCAGCCGGAGTAGGCAGGGCCGGCATCAGGGCCGCAAGTAATTTTTCCAGCGCTACCTCTTTTAGCGCATAAGGGTCGGGAAGCGTGACCCCTTGCTGCTCGTAGGTCCCGACCTCGAGATCCACATAAGCTCGGTCGATTCCGGTTTCCAACGCCATGCGCAAGGCGGCAATCACGCCCTGGCAGGGATCGATCGGTACGCAATTATAATCGCCCTCAAGCGAGATTTCGCGCTGTATGGCCAAGGAGATCTGCGGCAAGCGCGCGATCCCCTCCTCCACCGCGTCAGCAAAAGAAGGCGGCAACGCGACAGCAATACAATCGGGTTTCATAATCTGGAGACGTCGCCGCGTCTCCAGGGCAAAATCGCCACTGCCGTATATAATGGGTAATACGCTCAGCCGTCGGCTAAGGTCTAGTACCGGATTCATATCAGGGGATTGTCGTCGTCCTTGCCCGGATGCAGCGGGTCGTCCTCTTCAAAGAAGAAATCCTGGAAGTCCATCGTCGGCAGGGGCTTACCCAAACTCTGCTGGCGCTCGGCGGCCAGTCGGTCCAAGTCCATCGCCTCGGTCCCCAATACTCGTTGCAAGGACTCGGCCCATGCCGCATCCGCCGACAGTGGATGGTCCTCTTCCTGTGCCAGCCGCTTAAGCGCGTAGCGAACGATATTGATGCCGTCGCGGGGTGAGAAGGTGAGATCCAGTTCATGCGCCCGCTGGAGAAAGTCCACCGTAATCGCCAATAGATCCGACTCTGCGAAGGGCAGATGATAGCGCAAAATGGCCATCTCGTCTTGACGGCTGGGAAAACCGATGTCCAAGGTCGGCTGCAGGCGCGATAGCACATAGTCCGGCACCTCATAAGTCGACTCGTCGTCGTTCATCGTCACCGCACAGCGAAAATCGCCATGGGCCTTGATAGTGATACCGGCGATAACCGATTCAACATAACGACGGTGGTCCAATAGCGGCGCTAACGAAGCCCAACTCTTTTCGTTCATGCGATTGCCCTCGTCGAGGACACAGACCCCGCCTTCGAGCATCGCCGATACCAATGGCGACGCATGATAGGCGATCTTGCCCGACTCAGCCAAAACCGGCGTTACCAGCAGATCTTCCGGACGGGTATCACTCGTGCACTGGTAAATATAGAGTGGTTGCTCGCGAGTTCGCGCGGCCGCCATAGCCAAAGTGGTCTTGCCGATGCCCGGTGGACCGACCAGACGCGGCGAGAGCGGCAAATCCGCCTCGTCGAGTACCAACCAACAGGCCAATAGCTCCCGCAAAGTCTGGACCTGGCCGATCCATTCGTGTTGGCCTTCCACCGGCCCGCTCAAAGCCAGTTCCACATCGCCTACTCGAGTTTTCTTTACGCTGATCTGCTCCATATGCCTTTCCCTTGCCAGGTAATGGCGCGGGTAATATCTTGCTCGTATCCCTATTAGCGAGGTTAATTATGCCCCACCAGAGCTCATTTAGTTTGCGAAACCATGGCGGTATTTGCGCCGGCGAAAGATGGGTCTATGACGGCGACGAACCGATTGCGCAATTACGGAACGCCATCGTCGAACAACCCGAGCAGAACTTACGCTATTTCAACCAGATCCTCAAGCCGGTCGAACTGCGCAATTTACGGCTCAAACCGGGTGGCCGCCCCTTAATTGCCGGTGTCCAGCTCTACTGGAAACTCGGCCCGGTCGCCACTACGGTATTGCGCTCCGTCGAAGTTTGCGGCCAAAACAGCGAATGCCTCGTTTTGACGGTTGTCACCGATGCACCGGAGGGTGTGGCCACCTCGCGGCGAATAATTGAAATCAGCTATGACACCGAACTGGCAACCTATACCTACGACTGCAAAGCCCATCTCGAAATCCACAGTCCGGAAGTCTTCGACAATCCCCTCTATTTAGCCGATGGTGAACATCTGCACTTCGAATATTCCGACCCCTGGTATTGCGATATACCCGGTCCAGTTACTGCGTTCCAGGGGATGTGGAAAAAGCGCTTTTCTCATTTATTGGCCGAACCGGCCGATGGCTCCATCTGGCAGATGCCGCTCAATCATCTGGCCACTAGCATCCCCTCCCCGCAAGCCTTCGCCGATGGTGGCCTATTCGTACTCGGCTATGATCCCGGCAACAACCCCGCCTTCGAATTTTTCGGCGATACTGCCAAACGAACATCAGCCGCCGTCTGTAATTGGGGCTACGATATTCATCTCGCCGCATCTTATGACCGGGACGAACTCTACCAACCGATCTGTCCCGAATTTCGCATCCGCCTGTGCCCTGACAAAAAGGTCCAGGCGCTGATGCAGCAAGCAGCCTCCATTGCAAAAGTCGAATTCGCCGGCTTTGAGGAACTGCCGGTCTACGAGCGCTCCACTAGCTTCGCCAACGGGATGAATCTCAGTCAACCGAGCCCGGGCGATACCGACCCCTGGCCCTGGCTACCCTGTGGCGATGGGGCCGAATGGTGCCGTAACGAAGGGCGCTCAGACGACAGCTCGCTCAAAATCTGCAACCATTCGCCAGGTGCCAGTGAATGGATTATGGACCGCGAAGGGGATGGAGCCTGGCTCGAACACTGGCATCAGGATACGGGCTATCGCATCAACTGCTATATAAAGACCGATGCCGTCGAGGGCCGTGGTTCCTTTCTCGCCGTGCGCTGGATCGTCTACAACCAGACCGAGCGCCATCCCTATATCACTTCGCAGAAACTCATCGGCACCCACGATTGGACTCGTGTCCAAGTCGAAATAACCGGACCGCCTCCGCCCGACACCAGCTCGATCTGCATCATCTTGCGCCAAGACGGCAGCGGCACTACCCTCTTCGATGACCTCGAAGTTGAACAACTCTAATAGGAGCTTATCCGTGTACGATTTGATCATCCGCAACGGCGCCATCATCGACGGGACCCGCGCCCCCCGCTACCAAGGAGATATCGGCATCCGTGGCGACCGCATCGCTACCATTGGCGATCTCTCCACCGCTGAGTCCGCCCAAAGCATCGACGCCCAGGACAGGATCGTCGCCCCCGGTTTTGTCGATGTGCACAACCACTCCGACGGCTGGCTGCTGAAAACACCGAACTTCCTACCCAAAACCATGCAGGGTTTCACCAGCGAAGTCATTATGGCCGACGGCATCTCCTACGCGCCGGTTGACGCCAATACCCGCGCACATTGGATCTACTATATGCGCGCGCTCAACGGGCTGCAGCAAAGCGATTACCAAGGTTGGGAAAGTCTGGCCGACTATATGCAGCTTCTGGACGGCCGCACCGCACAAAATGCCATCACCCACATACCCTATGCCCATTTGCGCAGCATGGCCTGCGGTTGGGACCGCAGGGTCCCAGACGACGTGCAGATGGATGAAATTTGCAGGGGTGTCGAACGCGGCATGGCAGAAGGTGCCGTCGGCCTTTCCACTGGACTCGACTATATATCAGAGTGTTTTTCCACCACCGATGAGCTCGTCGAGGCCTGCCGTGCAATGTCGGCGCAAAAGGGACTATACGTCACGCATGTGCGTTACAAAAAAGGCACGCTGGCCGCCGTAAAAGAGGCCGTCGAAATCGGACAGCGCGCCGATGTGCCGGTGCACATTTCCCATTTCAAGGGCACCACGCCCGCACAAATCGACGAATTGCTCGGCTATGTCGACGAGGTCGCGGTCAATGAGGTCGACTTCAGTTTCGACGTCTACCCCTATCTGCCCGGTTCGACCATGCTCAATTATATTTTGCCCTATGAAGTATGGGAGGACGGTCCCCTTGGCGTATTGCCCAAGCTCAACGACCCAGGCGTGCGCCGTCGATTCGCCCGTGCCCTCGCTAACTACCCGAACCCGCTCGACAAAATCAACATCGCCTGGTTGCCCGGCAGCGACAATGCCCGGTTCATCGGCCGCACGCTGGGCGACTACGTCGAAGAAGCCGGTGCGCCAGCCGCCGACGCGCTATGCGATCTGCTGATCGAAGAAAACCTGGCGGTACTACTCGTCTTCCACCACGGCG
>DQLG01000872.1 GCA_015660315.1 Candidatus Latescibacterota bacterium | reverse complement strand
GCCAGCGGCGCGCCGGTGACGGGGTGGACCCGTCCCTTGAGCCAGCCTGCGCACATTTCTTCGTCGGTGGTGGCCCGGCAATCGCTCGGTTCACGAAAGAAGTGGCTTCCGCGGATGATTTTCAGCCCGCCGTCGTCTTCGGCGGCAAAACCTCGTGGATAAAAGAGGCAGAGGTTGGCGTTGGGCTGGGCCCGGTATTCGTCCAGATCGGCTACGCCACAATCGTCGTGGCCGGCGCCGATCCGATGACTGTGCCAGGCACCTCCGCCATAACCGGCCGCTCGTGTTAATAGTTGGTTATGGTCGAAATAGACTGCGTCGCTGTCGAGGCACATCTGTTGTAGTGACAGCATTTGTGGGTGCATGAGCACGCCCATCAAGTAAGGGATATGCCCGGCGGGAAAATATTCAGCGAGCACGCTGTGGCGCCGTAGAGTCAATATGCCGGCTTCATCGTCTCGCTGCGGTATGGCCTGGCTATTGCCGAGCGCTCGCTCGATGGCGATTGGCGCAAGCGTTTGGGCTGGGAACTCGCAGCCCAGGCCGCGCCAGTCTATTTGCTGCCAGTCGGATTGTAGCAATGCGTCATTGAGTTGTTGGCCGTCTTGCAGGGCGGTGGTCCAAGCCTCAATGGTTTGGGGTGTCATAACACCCCTGAGGACGATATAGCCGTCTTGCAGGTAGTTGGCGTAGTCGAATTGCTCGGCAAGCGCCTGCGCGTTGAATAGATCTGCGCGGTCGTTTGCCAATTGCTGCCAATCGCTGGAGGTCCATTCGGCTGGAGATCGTTTTGCAGAAATAATGGCTGGACGGGTCGCTCTAGCCAACACGTCGGTTGGACCAGCTAGGAGTTTGGTCTGCGCGGGAGTGAGTTGCTCTGTTTGCAACAGGGGGTTGTTGGGGATGGGCTCTTGCATGGTCTACCTTGTGCTTGGCCGCGTGTAGAGATAAGGCGGTATTCAAACAGTCCTTCTTGACACGGGGGTTTTATCGTTCCTATTCTTGCCCTACGCTTTATAAAATATCTTGTTTTTTTAAATCCGCCCAGCGGGAGTATATAATGGAAGTTACTAACGAACAGCTCGACTTCTATAAAAAAGAAGGTTATGTCGTTATTCCCAATGGGCTGACGGCCGATGACCTTGAGCCGCTTATTCAAGACCACAATGGTATAGTCGATGAGATTGCTCACAATCTATATCAACAGGGCAAGGTTACGAGTCTGTATGAAGGCGAGCCCTTTGAACGCCGCCTGGCCCGCCTTGCGGACGAATGCGACGAGGTTGACGGTTGCCCCGATATCGGCGCGACCCGTCGGCACAGCACCTATGAGCTTTTGCGCAACGGCAACCTCGTCGACCTGATCGAGGCATTTATCGGTCCGGAAATCAGTTGCAACGCCGTTTCACATGTCCGGCCCAAGTTGCCCAATACGGATGTGATCTTCCATCAGGATGCCATTTTTACCACCCAGGAGGCGAAGGGCATTCTGCAGGTGACGGTCTGGATCCCCTTGGTCGATGTGGATGAGGAGAATGGTTGTTTGGAAGTACAGCCGCGCGTCCACCAAGAGCAGGTAGTTTATTGGTCATACGGAAAAGATTTGCCGCAGACCGAAAAAATCGTGCTACCGATGAAAAAGGGGGATGTCCTCTTTATGCACAAGCTGACACCGCATGGCTCCGGCCCGAACAGAACCGACGCGGTGCGCTGGAGCATGGATTTGCGCTATCAGAAAACGGGCGATCCCTCCCCGCGGCCGGAGTGGCCGATCCTCGTCGCTCGCAGCAGCGATCCCGGCAAGGAGACGACGTACGAGGACTGGCACGGCGCATGGGCCGCGGGACTCGAAGAAACGCCGAAGCAGATTAGTTATGAGCGCCCGACGGAGCCGCAACCCTTTACGGGGGAGATGTTTCTCGGCTGAGGTTTTGCAAAAGAGCATCGGCAAGGGTGTAATAGAAGCCGATGACATTGTAGCCGACAACCACGTCGGCTTTTGGCAGGTGTTCGATAAGCCCGTTGATGTTTTCTTCGAAATAAGACGAGCAGTTTTGCTCGTGGCTGTCCCAGACGATGCCGACGGAGATGCCCATCATGTAGGCCTTGTTCCAGCCGCCGACTTTCGCGGCGGAGGGTTGCGAAAGTTGGGCTCACGATTCACGCGCCGCCGCGTAAATTATTGTGATCTCTGATCTGGTATTTAAGCCCCTTTAAAAATCAACAAAAGCCAACGAACGATTAGCCTAAGCGGCGCGGCTTATCCGCCTATACTTAAGGCTCTGGTTTGGCAAAGACCGGGGTGTCTCCCGGTACAATCGCGCCGTGTTCACGAAGGAGCGCATATACGTCCGCCATAGGAAGCTCTGCGGGGTCAACACCTGTCGATGCGCTGAGTGCGGCCATCGCGCCGGCGGCCTGACCGGTGGCCATACAGGTCGCTTGGACGCGCAAGGCGGAATTGGCCAGACGATCGCTGGCGATACAACGCCCTGCCACGAGGAAGTTGCTGCTGCCTGCCGGCAGAAGCGCCCCGCGCGGCAAGGTCGGCACGACGCCCTCGGCCAGCGGTTCCATCTGTAGCCCGCCACCGGAAGATTTGTGAAGGTCGATGGGGTAGAAAGAATAGCAGACCGCATCATCCCATATGCGACCGGATTGGTAGTCCTCGACCGTCACTGTGCGCTTTCCGCGGATCGTAGCCGTTTCGCGCACGCCGCACTCGGGTGAAACCTGCTCGATAACTAGGTTTTCCAGACCGGCTTGTTGCCGCAGAAAACGGTAGAGTCGCAGTAGGCTTTTGCGCGACTCCAGCTCTAGTCGGCTTTTGCCCTCGCTGTTGCGGGCGTTGATGTGATGGATGTGATTGGCACTGATACCGCGGCTCGTGAGCCACCGACCGATGTTCGGGCCCGTGGTGTTCCAGGAGGCGTCGGTATAGAGCAGGCGCCCAGCCTTTACCGCGGTATCAAAGGCGCGGTTGATGCTGTCGATATCGAGATCCGCCGGGTCGTAGCCACTGGCCTGGCAGGATAAGGTGGCCGGCTGGTTCTCGTCGGGGATGTGTATCGGCAAACCGGCCAGCGCGGCGGCGTTGGCGTCCCCCGTGGCATCGATTATCACCGTCGCGTCCCACTCAGCAAGTCCATCCTTGGTGCACAGGGTCACCTGCCAGCCGCATCCTTCGCTTTGTGGTTTGATATCCGCGAGCATGGTGTGGAAGAGAATATCGAGATCGGCATCGACAACCGCCTCGTCGCAGAGTGCGGCGTAGACAAAACGGTTCACGCGAATCTGGAGCTGCCAGTGAGGGCGGTGGTAGTCGGCAAAGTCCGGTAGTCTTCCACCCGTCTCGGTCACGCAACGTGTTACTAGTTCCCAGCCGATCCCGGCG
>DQLG01000205.1 GCA_015660315.1 Candidatus Latescibacterota bacterium | reverse complement strand
CGACGTTCTTTTCACCCTTATGAAAGAGCGCCTTCGCAAGGATAAGCAGCAGCCCCTCCCGCCTGCAGAAAACCCGCACGACCTCTCCTCGTTCGATCGTTTCTACAGCTATGCCGATAGTTCGCAAGGGCGTTTCGCGTTGCCGGCCATCGTCGCTGTGCTGACGCTGCTTGTTGGCGTCTGGACGTTTGACGCCAAGCTCTCGCTGAGCGGCGACAATACCGAATTCATCACCTTGGCGCGCAGTATGGCCGCGGGCGAAGGTTTGTTGCATATCAACTCCCCCGACCCCCAACCAGCGACCAAATACCCGTTCGGCCTTCCGCTATTGTTGGCGCCGATGCAGTGGTTCTTCCCCGGCGATTGGGTGCCGATGAAAGCCTGGGTGCTGGTTATTTTTGCGGCGGGCATGGGGGCGCTTTACCAATTGGCGAAAGAGCGGGTCGGGGCCGGCCCGGCCTTAGCCGTCGTGGTGTTGAGTCTGACGGCCGGCAAGAGCTATTTGACCCACGGTCCGGACGGCTTGGTGTTTGGTCCGCTGTTGTTGCATTATTCGCATCAAATAATGTCCGAGGCGCCGTATCTGACGTTTTCGCTATTGGCGCTGTGGCTTGTCGAACGTGGTATAGCGCGCGAGGGGATCAAGGACAATTGGTGGCTTATCGGCGGTTTCGGCTGTACGATGTGGGCCTATTATATACGCACGGCCGGCATTACCCTGATCGCGGCGGTCGTGGTCTATATGCTGCTCAGGCGCGATTATCGGCGGGGTTTGATCTTTGGCGGCGCGGCGGTCGCCTGCTGGTTGCCTTGGACGTTGCGCAATAAGGCGGTGGGTGGTGGGGGCGTGTATATCAAGCAATTGTTTATGGTCAATCCCTACCACCCGGATCGCGGCTTGCTCGACTTCGCAGGTTTTGTTGAGCGGTTTATCGGCCATATAGGGCTCTATCTGACCCGGGAACTGCCCAATACACTGGTGCCCTTTTTTGACAGTGCCGAGACGGTCTTCCATCCTGCGTCGCTGTTGTTGATCCTGCTCGCCGTCGCGGCGACGGTATTTTGTGTCAAGCGAGGGGAAAACCAGCTGCTGCTGGTCTATGCGGCGTTTTTTATGGGCGTGGTGTTGCTCTGGCCTTGGCCGGGCGACCGCTTTTTAATACCCATCGTGCCCGTGCTGGTCTTTCTCGCGGTTTGGGTCGTATTAAAAACCCAGGATATGTTGGTGGCCAAAGGCGGGCCCGCGGTAAGTAAGGTCCTGGTGTGGGGTTTGCTCTGTATATGTCTTGTCGGCCAGGTCGACGGCGTCAAACGCCTAGCCGATTATGCCGAAGCAGACTATCCGCCGCAGTGGAGTCGTTATTTCCAGGCCGGTTTATGGCTCAAGGCCAATACGCCCGAAGATGCGATTGTGCTATGCCGCAAGGGCTATTGGATGTATATCGTCTCAGGTCGGCGTTGCATCGGCTTCCCGTTTGAGGAGCCTGCCCAGGTGCTGGCGCATATGGAAAGCGAACGGGCGGACTATGTCGTGCTCGAAAGCTTGGGTTTCCCGCAGACGGTGCAGTATTTGGTGCCAGCCGTCAACGAATACCGCGACCGCTTCGAAGCCCTTTGGGAGGACCAGACGGTGCCGACCTACGTGCTGCGTTTCCTGAAACAGTAGACCGCTTACCCCTTTGCGCGTGCCGTATATATACTTGGCATGCCCTATCCCCTTTTAACTAGTATATAGTCGGTGCGCGTGATTAGACGTTTTTCTCTGCCCGTTCTGCGGTCCTATCTGCTTTGTAGCCTCGTCTTTACTTTGCCGTTAGTACTGCGTTTGACCACCCATGTGCCCGGCGAAGTCGAAGGCGACGTGCCGGTTTATATTTGGAATCTGTGGTGGATGCAGCACGCGCTGTCGACGGGGATCTCGCCTCTTTTCAGCGACTATATATTCGCGCCCTACGGTGCGTCATTGGCCTTCCACGCCCTCGTCTTCCTCAAGGCTTTTATCGCGATCCTCCTACAGTGGTTTTGCTCAGCCTGGACGGCCTATAATCTTTTGATTCTGGCGACGTTCACCCTGGCCGGCTATGGGATGTTCCTGCTCGCGCGGCGCCTGACCGACGATAGCCGGGCCGCCTGGGTCGCGGGGTTGGTCTATGCCTTCAGCCCCTATATGCTGACCCGGGGTTTGGGGCATCTGAATTATTTGAGCGGCGAGTGGATTCCCCTCTACGCGCGATGTCTGATTCGTCTGTTGGAAACGCGGCAACGCCATTGGGCAGTGGGTGGAGGATTGTGTCTGCTGTTGACGGCTTATTGCGAATACTACTATCTGATTTATTTGACGATGTTTACCGCTTATGTCGTGCTTGCACTGGCGGCGACCTGTGCCCTGCGTTTGTGGGGTGACGAGGCAGTGCGTCCCTGGTTGTTGTTGACGCTGGCCTTTTTTCTGCTTTCGCTGGGGCCGTTGCTGCATATCGGTGGCGATTTCGTTTTTGGGGCCGGACCGGTGCGCTTTGCCGTACCTTTGCCCTATGTCGTCGTGCGCTATTTGCCCTTGATCAAGGGGGCGCGGGTGGCGGCGCGTTTTGATATCATGGTCGTCCTGGGTTTGGCGGCACTTAGTGCCTATGGGGTTCGTTATTGGCTCGGGCGTGTTGAACGGCCCGGGCGCTGGACGGCGCAATTGTCTTATTGATTGCTCTGGAGTACCTTAGACTGCCTTATCCCGTGGCCCCGG
>DQLG01000223.1 GCA_015660315.1 Candidatus Latescibacterota bacterium | reverse complement strand
TTACTATTCTTTTTGTTCTTTTGGCTGGTCTCGCTGATGCCGGACCTCACTTTGCGGATGTCACGGTAGCGGCGGGCATTGATTTTGTACACGTCAATGGCGCCAATGGCCAAAAGTTCGTGATTGAAACCGTCGGTCCCGGTGGCGGATTTTTTGACTATGACGCCGACGGCCAGTTGGATATCTATCTGGTTAATGGCGCGGCTGTGCCCGGGACTGAATACAAAAAAGCGCCGCAGAATGCGCTTTACCACAACAAGGGCGATGGCACCTTCGTCGATCAAACGGCGAGCGCGGGTGTCGGCGATACGGGCTATGGCATGGGCTGTGCGGTCGGCGATATCGATAACGATGGAGATTTGGATCTTTACGTGACCAACTTCGGCGCCAACACGCTTTATCAGAATGCCGGCGACGGTACTTTTGTCGACCAGACGGTGCGGGCTGGTGTTGGAGACGAGCGATGGGGTTCGAGCAGCGCCTTTGCCGATGTCGACCTCGACGGCTTTGTCGATCTCTACGTTGGCAACTACCACAATTTCTCCTACGACAATCATCGACTCTGCGCTGAGGGCGGCAGTGGCTTGCAGCTCTATTGCGGTCCCGAGGCCTTTGACGGGGTTTCCGACGTGCTCTACCACAACAATGGCGACGGCACCTTCGCCGATATTACTAGCGCCGCTGGCCTCGACAGCGAGCAGGGCAAGGAATTGGGCGTGGTCTTCGGTGATGTAGATCTCGACGGTGACCCCGATCTCTACCTGGCCAACGACAAGACGTTGAATTTCCTCTATCTCAACGACGGCACGGGCCGTTTCGAGGAGGAGGGCCTTTTGGCCGGTGCCGCCTATAACGAAGACGGCGATGTCGAAGCGGGTATGGGTGTGGATATGGGCGACTACGACAACGATGGTGACCGCGACCTCTTTGTGGCTAACGGCCATCTGGAGAGCGATGTCGAGGAATACGAGAATACGACCTTCCCGCAGCGCAACCAGCTCTACCTCAATGTCGGTGAGGGGCGCTTCGAGGAATACGTGCCGACGGATGGCGCGCTGGCGCTGATGCGCGTCAGTCGCGGCGCGGCTTTCGGCGACTATGACAACGACGGCGATATTGATGTATTGGTAGCCAATGTCACTTCGGCACCGACCTTGATGCGCAACGACGGCGCGGAGGGGCACTGGGTGCGCATTGCGCTCGAAGGCAAGAGCAGTAACCGCGCAGGGATCGGCGCCCGCGTCGAAGTGCACAGCGGCGGAAAGGTGCAAGTCGACGAGGTGCGCTCGGGGTCCAGCTTTCTCTCGCAGAGTGACTTGCGATTGCATTTCGGTCTTGCGGCGGCCCAGGCGATTGATCGAGTGGTGGTGCACTGGCCAGGCGGGGCTGCAGAAGAATACGCGAATCTGCCGATCGACCGTGATTTGCTATTGGTGCAGGGAGAGGCGCAATGAGAATCTTGCTCGTATGTCTGGCGTTTTGTGCCTGTGCGGCTGAAGGGCCGGACGAAAAAGCCGTGGAGATTCGCCCGGGGTCGACGATGGACGCCGAATTGCATTTCGACCGCGGTGTGGCGCTTGCGGCGCGCGGTCGTCATACCGAGGCGATTGACGCTTATCTGAAGGCGGCGGATCTGGCACCTAGTTATACCAAGGTGCAGTACAATCTGGGCAACGCCTATGTGCGCCAGCTCGATTATCCGCATGCGATCGAAGCCTACCAACGCGTATTGGCGCTAGACTCGACGCATGTGTCGGCCCGACACAATTTGGCGGCGATGTACGTTAAGCAGCTCAATTACGCGCAGGCGATCGAAGAACACCGCAAGGTGCTGGCGCTCGATCCCCGTCATATGGCGACCTATTACGACCTGAGCTATATCTACTTTCTACGCGGCGAGTACAGCGAGGTCGAAACGCTATTGGCCGAAGGCGTGCGCCGCGATTCAACCGACGCGTCCTTTCACCGGCTATTGGGGCGGGTGCGTTTCAAAGAACGGGCCTTCGACCAGGCGGCGGTAGCGCTAAAACGTTCGGTGGAACTGGACAGTAGTCATGCGGCGACCTTTACCGACCTGGCGCAAGTGGAGCTGAAACGGCGCGATTACCCAGCTGCAGAACAAGCCGCCCGACGCGCTGTCGAACTCGACGGTTTCGCCAAGGAAGCCTATTTCGTGCTTTCCAACGCGCTTAAGCGTTTGGGGCGGCGTGAGGAGAGCAAGCAGCTACTCGAGCGGTTCCGCGCGCTCGACCAGCAGTTGGACAAGATAGACGACCAGTTGCGGATGTTGGGCAACGAACCTGACGACCACGAGGCGCGCGCGCAATTGGGCCTGCTCTACACGCAGCAGGGGCGTTTCGCCGAGGCGGCCGAGGCCTATCGCTTGGCGTCGCGGATCGCGCCGGACAGTCTGCGCTACCGCAACAATCTGGGCAATCTCTACCTGCGGCTAGGGCAGTTGGATCAGGCGGTCGCCGAATACCAGGTGGCGCTGCATTTGGATCCGGAATACGCCAAGGGTCATTATAACTTGGGCCAGGCCTATATGGGTTTGCAGCGTTTCGACGAGGCGTTGGCGAGCCTGGGCCAGGCCAAGAAGCGGTCGCCGGAGGATGTTGAGGTCAATTATTTCATTGGCTTGCTGCATGCCCGGGCGGGGGATTTCGCGCAGGCGGCGGAGGCGTTGGCCGTGGCGGTTGAGGGCCGACCGGAGTTTTTCGACGCGCGGCAGAAGTTGGCGGTGGCTTATTTGAAGACGGGGAAGGTGGAGGACAGCAAGCGGGAAATGGCAGTGATTCAGAAGATGAAAGAAGAAGGGGAGAAGGATGAGTAGTGTGTTGAGAATGCTTGGCCGGGTGCTTGGCTCTGCGTGTGGACGCGAATCGGGTATACCACTCACTCATGCTCGCCCGACATCCCTGTTGGGCTCCGAGGAGGAGAAGCCGATTTTGCTGTCCTGCAAAATCGACATCTCAATCCACTCGGTGGTATACCCGATTCGCTTAGCTGCGGAGCGAGCCACAATTTGGCTTGGGAAAATGAGGAGGAGTGACTTGTATTTTGGGGGGAGGAGAGAAACGGGAGCGTTTTCATGGAATAGGATGGCAAGGGTCAAAGGGTATGCCCTGTTGTTAGCAGGGATGATGAGTATCGGATCGCTGGCGGGTTGTGGAGGGGAAGAGGTGGCGGTGGTGGAGCAGGTGTTGACGCAGCAGGAGGAGGATGCGGTGTTGGTGGAGGTGGGGCAGCGGTCGATTCGGCTCAGTGATTATCAGCGGTATTTCGCGCGGGTGCCCGCGGGGATGCAGCGGGAGTTTGGAGCAGAGCAGTTTTTGCAGGCGATGGTGGAGGAGGAGTTGCTGGTGCAGGAGGCGGAGAAGCGGGGGTTGGGTCGGGAGCCGGCGTTTTTGCGGGCGATGGCGGTCGAGCAACGGCATCTTTTGCAGCGGGTGTTGTACGAGCGGGTGAATATCGTGCAGCCGATGGTATCCGAAGAAGAATTACAAGCTTATTTCCAGGCCAGCCCCTACAACCGCCAAGTGCGTTTTAGTTTGCTGATGGTCGGCGA
>DQLG01000482.1 GCA_015660315.1 Candidatus Latescibacterota bacterium | reverse complement strand
CTAACCCGAAGATTCGCTGTAGGCTTTCTGGCGCGTCGGGATCGAGGTCGGGGATTAGCTCGGCCAGCCTTTTGAGTAGGTGGCGGTGTTTGTCGGATAGTTCGATTGCTTCAAGTGCCATAGTATCCAAAGTCTAATAAATGTGGTTTGTAAGGGCAAAATACGGGGCTTAACCGTCTTCTTCAATGTCGATGGAAGTGAACTTGTCGCCGTCTTGTTTGATGCGGTTCCAGGGAGAAGTCGAATCGTGGTCCCAGGCAATAATCCAGCGCTCGGCGGCGGCTCGCGCGGAGAATGCGCTTTTGTCGGTAAGGGTTTGATGTGGAAACATATCGTAAGCCATGTTCCAATAGGGGCGCAAGTGGCTACGGGTGGGTATTAGTTCACCGGGATAAACGAGCGTCTGTCCGCCAGCTTGCAGACGGAAGCCTTGATGCCATTGCGTATGGCCCCCGGTTATGAAACTCTCAAGGCCGGGGGTCAATATTTCGCTGCCGTTGAGCATGCGAAACTCAACTTGTCTTGCAAGCGTGCGAAATTCACCGGGCCGATAACTGCTCTTCATCGTGCTGCGCCCGGCGATCGCGTCTTCCCATTCGCCGCGTTGGACAAGGTGTACGGCATTGGGAAAGAGCGGGGTGACTTCGTCACCTTTGGCCAGTAAGCTGCCGCAAAAATGGTCGAAATGCAAGTGGGTAAAGGCAACCTGAGTGATGTCGGTTGGAGCGCAATTGGCTGCGGCAAGCGATGTGCGCAACGTCTGGGTTGGGTCTATCCCGTACATCGCCTGCTCGCGTTCGGAGAAGCGCTCGCCAATCCCGGTGTCGAGCAGAATGAGTTCGCCGCCCATCTTGAGCAGCAGGCAATTGCAGGCAAGATCAACTCGATTTTCTGGGTCCGGCGAGCATTCTTTCTGCCACAGAGCTTTGGGTACAACGCCGAACATCGTGCCCCCATCGAGGCGGAACCGCCCGCCCTGAAGGTGTAGCACTTCGACCTCGCCCAACTGCAGACGGCGCATCAGATATTGGACAGCACTTTGACGCCCTCCATGTCGAAGTGGAAATGCATTTCGCGCAGGCCTTCCTGGCCCATTCTTTCGCGCAACTGCCAACGGTGTTCGGCGGAGCAGTAGAACATCAGGAAACCGCCGCCGCCGGCGCCGAGGATCTTGCCACCGAGTGCACCACAATCGCGGCCGATCTCGTACCAGCGGTCGATGTCCGAATTCGACATTTGGTTCGAACGCTTCTTTTTGTTCAGCCAATGTTCGTGTAGCAACTCGCCGAAGCGGTCGAGTTCATTGTTCTCGAGCGCCGCCTTGATCTCGTAACCTATGCGCTTGACCTCGTGCAGGCTGTCGATGACCTGGCTGTCACCTTGTTTGATATCGTTGTTCTGCTGTGAGAGGATATCCGAACTTTCGCGTTGGATGCCGGTAAAAAAAACAACCATGTTATTGGCCAACTCTTCTTCCGCGTGTTCGGAAAGCTTGAGAGGGCTGACTTCGACCTTGCCGTTGGTGTCGATGTCGAGGCAGGTCAGGCCGCCGAAGGCGCCGAGGTAGTGATCGTGCTTGCCGGCGGGTTGGTCCGCGCGGACGGCTTCGATATAATGGGCTTCCTCGGCTATGTCCTGGGTGGCGACTTGCTCGCGTTTGTAGGCGTGTAGCGCCGCGAGTAGGGCAACGGTGAACGAACCGGAAGAGCCCATGCCGGTACGGCCAGGAACATCGGACATCGCGCCGATCTCGACGCCGCCGGAGATTTTGGTGTGCGTCAGTGATTCGCGCAGCAGCGGGTGTTTGATTTGCGCGGGGTCATCGACCATTTCGGTCTCCGCGTATTTGACGCGGATAAAGTCTTCGACCTTGAGGGTGTTGAGTTGTATGTAGACGTATTTATCGATGCCCGCGCTGAGTACGAAGCCGCCGTGCTCGCGGTAGTAGGAGGAAAGATCGGTGCCACCGCCCCCAAGGGGTATCCGCAGAGGTGCTCTGGTGATGATCAAGGTCGGCCTCGTTTTAAGGTAGGGTGAAGGAGCCGGAATCGACGCATTCTATGGCGTGTTGGTAGCGCTCCGGAGTATCCGTCGACAGGAGTTGACCCTGCATGCGGTGACCCAGGAGGGAGCGTCCTTCGGCGAGCAGGCCAGTGAAGATGTCCTGGCTGAAGTCGGAAGCGGTGTCGCTCGGGATGAGGTCGAGGATTTCGGGTTGCATCGCGTAGGTGCCCGCATTGATCAGGTAGTCGTCGAAAACCTGATCTGGTTTGGGTTTTTCGATACAGCGGTCGATTCGGTTGTTCTCGTCGAGGCCGATGATGCCGCGGCTGGTTGGATCGTCCATCCATAGCAGGCCGACGCTGGCGATCTCGTCCTCTCGTTGGTGGGTCGCCCAGAATTCACCAAGGTCGAAGTTGGTCAGGTTGTCGCCGTAATAGACCAAGAAGGGCTCGTCGAAGAAGTCGGCGACTTTGCGCACCGCCCCGGCTGTGCCGAGTAGCTCGTCTTCAAGAGAATACTCAATGGAGACGCCCCAGTCCTTGCCGTCGGCGAAATGATTCTGGATAACCTCGGGCAGATGGTTGAGATTGATGACCATCTGGTCGAAACCGTGCCGGGCGAGCAGGCGGATGATATATTCGAGCAAGGGCTTGCCGGCGAAGGGGATCATCGGCTTCGGAGTGTGGTCGGTGAGCGGCCTAAGCCTGCTGCCGCGTCCAGCGGCGAGCACCATGGCTTTCACGAATTGGCCCGGCGGATGATATTGGCCGCACGCATTTTTCCTTCTATTTCACCGTAGAAATCCTTGAGGTTGGGTTGTTCTTTGACCCACTCGATATATTCGCCGATGGTTTGTTCGAGCGAAGTTTCGGGCCGCCAGCCTAGTTGTTGCAGGGCTTCGCCGCTGGAGACGGTGTGGCGGGTGTCGCCAAAGCGATAATCGCCATTGACCAATGGCTGGATATCTTTGCCGGCGGTGTTGGCGACAAGGTGGGCGTATTCGAGGCCGGTGGTGCCTTTTTGCCCGGCGACGTTGAAAGCGCGAAAATGGGCGCGCTCGTCTTCAAGGCACAACACATTGGCGCGGGCGACATCGCCGACATAGATATAATCGCGTAAAGCCTGTCCATCTTCATAGCACACCGGCGGCTGGTCGTGCAGAACGCGTAGAGTGAAGATTCTGCAGATGCCGGAATAGGCGTTAAAAAAGGAATTGCGCGGGCCTTGTACGATGGAATAACGCATATTTGTAGTCGGGATATCGTATTTACGGCCCAAGCTGAAAGAGGTCATCTCGACGGCGTATTTGGAAATACCGTAGGTCGTATGGGGATTGACGACGTCTTCGGTGATCGGCAGGTGTTCGAGTTCGGCGTCG
>DQLG01000200.1 GCA_015660315.1 Candidatus Latescibacterota bacterium | reverse complement strand
GATTGGCAGTTCTGACGGGTCCTGGCCGTTGACCAATAGGCGGCCCCAGACCGGGGCGGCGTTGCGGACTTCGAGCACGGTGGAGATATATTCGCCCGAGGGCATATCGCCATTGGCGATGATTTCGACCTCGGCGATTTCCCAGGGCCGCTCGTTGAGCGTGCGGATGCGCACATAGCGCATTTCTTTTTCGTCGGTGGCCTGGTTGGGGCGCGGCCAGATCACAATGCTCTGGTTGTTGGGGGAGTTGATATTGGCGTTGATCAGAAAGCTGTAGGCGGCCTCGATAATCTGGCCCTTGCTGTTGCCCTCGACAGAGAGGTCCTCGCGGTTGTGGCCGAGTTGGAAAGCCTGCAGGTAGTCGTCGCGGTGCTCGGCGTCGAGGCGGGGGAAAAATCGGATCTGCTCGACGCCATAGTGTCCGCCGAGGTCGATATAAAGGTCTAACTGGTTTTCGAGGCCGATCTCGGCGGGGCTGAAAAAGGTTTCGGCGTCGCCGTCGACGATATTCTCCACGCCGGGCGCGAAGGGTAATTGCACCGAAGGGCCGAAGTCGGTCTGGCGCACGACGACGGAGAAAATGGCGCCGCCGCGCTGCAGGACTTGTTCGGCGATATTCTGGCCGTCCTCGACGTCCCAAATCCAAATCGAGTCGGTTGAGACTGAGAGGCGAGCAGAAGTCTCGCGGGCGTCGAGAAAGGACAGGCCGCCGTCGCCGACAACGAGCTGTTCGACGGCGGCGAGCGGCGCGGCGAGCGCCAACAGAGCGATAGTGAGCGAGATCCTCATCGCGAGCCTATCACGGTGACGCCACGATCCGTCAGTTCGCGCGCGTGAGCTTTGGCCTCGTCGCTGAGCGGGTTGCCTTGCAGCGAGACGCGCGTTAGTGCGGGCAGATCCAACAAGGGGGAGATGTCCTCGATCAGGTTGGTCGAGCAGTTGAGGACGCGCAGTTTCTGCATATTCGCGACGAAGGCGAGGCTGGAAACATCGTTCCTGTTGAAGCTTAGCTCTTCGAGATTGATCAGTTTTACCAGGGGTCCCAAATCGCGAATTTCGTTGTTATTGAGATTGAGTTTCACCATGCGGATAAGGCGCCGCAGGGGAAAGACGTCGCGGATTTGGTTTGTGCCGAGGCTCATGTCGTTGACCCCGGTCAACTGACCTATCGGCGAGAGGTCCTCGATGCGGTTGGAATCCAAACGCAACCGGCGCAAAAGGCGCAATTGAAAAAGGCCTTGTAGGCTGGTGAGTTCGGTGTTGAAGATGGAGATCTCGCGCAGGCGGATCAAGTCGGATAGCGGCGAGATATCGTTGAGGGGGGCGCGAACCCCGATCACGGAAAAAATTCGCAGGTTGGTCAGACGTTCGATACCACGAATCGAGCTGACGGCCCCGCGCAAGCTAAGGCGTTGGATCGTGCGCAGATTAGCATCCGATATTTCGCCGGTTTCGATGCCAAGCCTCTCGCGGATCTCCTCTTCGAGAATGTCGTCGCCTATGCCGAGAGGGGGCAGATAAAAACCGACCTGAATACCTCTTTCGCGCAAAGGGTCGAGGATCTCGGGGTTGATAGGGTTGCCCGAGAGCTCGACGCGGCGCAAGGCGGGCAGGGCTGCGAGGGCGGAGAGGTCGCGGACGAAGTTATCGTCGAAATTGAGCAGTCGCAATAGCTTGAGGCCGCGCAAGGGCGCGAGGTTGGAGATCTGGTTGCGGTCGAGGTCAAGTTGTGTTAGTCGAGTGAGTTGCGCGAGCGGGCCGATATCAGTGAGTTGATTGTTGGAGAGCACCAGCACCTGTAGGGTGCCCAGGGCGGTGAGCGGGCTGGCGTCAGTTATGCGGTTTTGCCGGAGGTCCAGCTCTTCTAGGCGCTTGAGCATTTGCAGCGGGCTGATATCGCTAAAGGCGTTGGCGCCCAAACGCAGGACGCGCAAATTGGCCAGGTGGTCGATGCCGGTGAGGTCTTCGATGCCTTTACGGCTCGCGTCGAGTATTTCGATCGAGTTCAATTCGGCCGTGCTAAGCTCACCGCGTGGACGGCCGAGCAGCGAGCGGACCTCGAGTTCGAGTACGGCGTCTGCAAAGGTCGAATGCTCGAAGAGCACGGCCGGGTCGACCGGTGTTCCGGCGAGGGGCGCCTCGTTCGCGCTACAGCCCCAGAACAGGGGCAGCAGCGTCAGCAGAGCGAAGATCACCGCTCGACTCCCGCGTAGACGGTGATAAACCCCCGAGTATTAAGCCTTGCGCCCTGTGCTGTGAAGTCGAAACGGCTAAGTGAAAAACCCAGCGTTGTCGTCAGCCGGTAGCCCTGGTAATCGGAGATGTCGGTCATCTGCAAGAGCGCGGTCAGCTCGCTGAAGTCGTCGTTGGCGCGCGGCGGTGTCGGGTTCTGCAACTGTATAAAACGATGGTATTCGACACCGGCTTCTAAGGTCGTGGTATACATCACCGGTTTGCGGGCGATCAGCATCGCGATCTGGCTCAACTCGCGCCGAGTGGCTTCGTCGGCGGTAAAGGAGTTGAAGCGCAGGAATTCGCTCTTCCAGGCTGGGGTCAAGCTCAGCGTGCCGAGGTTGATGCGATATTCGGCCTTGTTGATCAGCCCGACGAAGGTGGTGCGGTCGCGCATCGAGCGCTGTGATAATTCTTGCTCGGAATCGAGTTGGTGGTGGAGTTGCCAGCGCAAGATATTTTTGACCTTCAAGCCCGACCAACCGTCGTAGTCTAAACCCAGCCAAGTGGTGCTGACGACGGTGTTTTGCGCCGGCAGCACATCGCGAAGGGGGCGTAATTCACCGCGCGAGTTGGGCGGCTGCACCCACTGCAAGAGATCGTTGCGGATCGTGTCTTTTACTTTGCGGATATCCTGGAAAAGCCGCAGGCGAAAACGCGAGAAGACGTGGTCGCCGCTGAGCAATAGATAACTGGCGAGGTTGCGGCGCTTGTCGGATATCTGGTGGACGCGCTGCTGGCCGGCGGTGACTTTGAGGTGCGGGTGCAGGAAGCGGCCCATATAGAGGTTGTAGCCCTGGCGGTCGCGCTTGTAGGGCAGGTCGGCCTCTTCGTCGTTTTCGAAGCGGTCGATGGTGCCGTTGTGGTTCATGTCGATGCCGTAGAGAAATTCGGGTCGGTCGGTGTAGAAGCGCAGGAAAGGCTCTTCGTAATCGGGAAAGCGGTCGGGACTTTCGGCGTTGTCGTTCTGGTTATAGTCCGAAATGAAGTCGTTGTTCTCGTCCCAGCCGGGAAATACCGCCGTGTCGCCGTTGGAGTTTCCCCTACGGCGCCAATCGGGTTGGCGGTCCTGATCGTCGTTGTCGTCGACGAACTCGTAAATCTTAAGGTCATCGCCATAATCGACGATGCCGGTCTCCTGCACGGTGCGGAAGGAGGTCTGGTAGTCGGGGGCGACAAAGAAGGCCTCGCCGAAACCGAAATAAGGGTGCGAGACTTTCGAGAGATTGCCGATCCAGGCGGTGGCTTCTTCGCCGCCGGTGTGATTGCCTTTGTTGGGGCCAGGGTATTGGCGCCAGCGGTTGTTGATATTGAGCTCGAAGTTGCCGTTGAAGCCGTCGAAGTCGGTTAGTTCGAAGGTGAAGCCGGCGATTTGGTTGGCGGTGGGTAGGCCGTAATCGAAGGCCAGTACCCGTTGGTTAGAGGAGTCTTTGACATTACCGTCGGCTTGCGCGACGGGGATGAAAATCTGTTGGCGCACGATATTGGTTTGTAGGCCGGACCCGACTTCGACGAGATAGTCATTAGCGACGACGAGCTCCAGGCGAATGCGGGTGATCGCGGCTGGATCTGGTCCGGAGTAGCTGCGGTCGAGGAGGTCGAAACGCAGCTTGATCTCTTCGTTGCCGTCGGCGGCGAGAAAACCCCGGCGCTGGAAACCGCCCTCGATTAGGGGCCGGAAGCCGATCTCCGAACCGCGCGTCTCGTTGCCGTCGGTATCGTAGATGAAAATGTCGGCGTCGAAGAGTGCGCCGCCGCCTTCGCCGTCCTCGGGACTGTCGTCCTTGATTAGGACTTCGACGAAGGTCAGGTTCTCAAAGCGCTGGGAATCGAGCAGGCCACCTTTGAAGAAATTGCCGCTGAAGGCTTCGTCTTGCGTATGCGAGTGGTGGGCGTTGATGAGCGTGCCGCCGATACGTACGAAGTCGCCGACTTGCACCTCCAAGCGGCCACCGGCGAGGTTGGTATTGTCGCTGCGGGCCGGGGCGGAGCCGAGCTCGTTGATGCGCGACAACAATACAGTCGCCGCGTATTTGTCGGAGGCTAGGTCGATTTGCACACCGTTGAAACGCGGTTTGGAGAAGGTCATCGGCGTCAGGGTGGTGCGGATCTGGTTGCCGACGGTGATGGCGTAGTGATACTGGCCCTTGTGGTCGGAGGCGATGACGACATTGTTGAACCACGCGCCGAAGCGGCCGTTCTTGGACAGCGTCGAGCCGAAGGGCTGGGGGTTTTGCTGGCGCCAGTCGAAGATCTGCCAACCGCGGTTGAGGTAGTTGCCGAAGAGGTCGTAGAAGTAGTCGCCCTCGATCGAGGGCGGCACATAGCGTTGATAGTTTTCGCGTGCGTAATTGGCGTATTGCCAGCTCTGCCACTGATACTCGCTATAGAGCTCTTGCGGGGCGTACCACTTGCGCACGGACGGGTCGAGCGCGTCGAAGAGTACGCCGGGGCCGGTCGGCTCGAACGAGACCTTGCCACCGCGCTTGACTGTGCCGAGGCGCGAACCGTAGTCCTGGGCATCAACGGACAGGGCGGCAATGAGCATCAATAGGATTAGCCCGAGGCTCGCTCTCTTATCGCAGGCGCGAGTCTTGGATCGTTTGAATGTAGAGGCTCTCATCACTCGATCCCCGCGTAGACGGTGATAAAACCCCGAGTGTTGAGCGTGGGGTCTTCGACTTCAAAGTCGAGGCGGCTGAGCGAAAAACCCAATACGGTGGTCAGTCGGTAACCCTGGTAATCGGAGATGTCGGTCATCTGGAAGAGCGCGGTCAACTCGCTGAAGTCGTCGTTGGCGCGCGGCGGTGTCGGGTCTTGTAGTTGGATGAAGCGGTGGTATTCGATGCCGGTTTCTATGAAGGTCGAAAACATTACCGGTTTGCGGGCGATCAGCATTGCGATCTGGCTCAGCTCGCGCCGGGCGGCTTCGCCGGCGGTGAAGGAGTTGAAACGCAGAAATTCGCTCTTCCAGCCCGGGATCAGCGTCAGTGAAGCAATCTCGATACGGTACTCGGCCTTGTTGATTAGGCCGAAGAAGGTGCTGCGGTCGCGGAGCGAGCGCAGGGCTAACGCCTTGTCTGAATCGAGCTGGTGATAGAGTTGCCAGCGCAGGGTGTTTTTTATTTTTAGCGTCGACCGCGCGTAATCCAACCCCAACCAAGTGGTGTTGACGACGGTGTTTTGCGCCGGCAGCACGTCGTGCACGGGGCGCAGTTCGCCGCGCGAGTTGGGCGGCTGCACCCACTGCAAGAGATCGTTGCGGATCGTGTCTTTTACTTTGCGGGTATCCTGGAAGAGTCGCAGGCGAAAACTCGAGAAGACGTGATCACCGCTGAGTAACAGATAACTGGCGAGGTTGCGGCGGTCGTCGGAGATCTGGCGGACGCGCTGCTGGCCGGCGGTGACTTTGAGGTGCGGGTGCAGGAAGCGGCCCATATAGAGGTTGTAGCCCCGGCGGTCGCGCTTGTAGGGCAGGTCGGCCTCTTCGTCGTTTTCGAAGCGGTCGATGGTGCCGTTGTGGTTCATGTCGATGCCGTAGAGAAATTCCGGTCGGTCGGTGTGGAAGCGCAGGAAAGGCTCTTCGTAATCGGGAAAGCGGCTGGGGCTGTCGGCGTTGTCGTTCTGGTTGTAGTCCGAGATGAAGTCGTTGTTCTCGTCCCAACCGGGAAATACCACCGGGTCGCCGGGCAGGAATCCGTTGCGGCGCCAGTCGGGGAAGCGGTCTTGGTCGTCGTTGTCGTCGACGAATTCGTAGAGCTTGAGGCGGGAGGCATAATCGACGATGCCGCTTTCTTGCACGGTGCGGAAGGAGGTCTGGTAGTCGGGGGCGATATAGAAGGCCTCGCCGAAACCGAAATAAGGGTGCGAGACCTTTGAGAGATTGCCCATCCAGGCGATCGCATCTTCGCTGCTGACGTGGTGTTTTTCTAGGTTGGGGTTGGGGAACTTGCGCCAGCGGTTGTTGACATTGAGCTCGAAGTTGCCGTTAAAACCTTCGAGGTCGGTCAGCTCAAAGGTGAAGCCGACGATCTGGTTGGCAGTGGGCAGGCCGTAGTCGAAAGCCAGCACCCGTTGGTTCGACGAGTCCTTGACATTGCCGTCGGCGCGGAAGACCGGGATGAAGACTTGGCGCAGGAAGATATCGGACTGCAGGTCGGAGCTGACTTCGATCAGGTAGTCATTGGCGACGACCAATTCTAGGCCGATACGGCTGATTGCGTTCGGTGCCGGTCCCGAGTAGGTCGGGTTGAGCAGGTCGAAACGCAGCTTGATCTCTTCGCTGCCGTCGGCGGCGAGGAAACCCCGGCGCTGGAAACCGCCCTCTATTAGGGGTCTAAAGCCGATCTCGGTGCCGCGGGTCTCGTTGCCTTCTAGGTCGTAGATGAGGATGTCGGCGTCGAAGAGCGCACCGCCAGCTTCGCCGTCTTCGGGGCTGTCGTCCTTGATCAGGATTTCGATAAAACTAAGATTTTCCAAATTCTGCGAGCCGGTGAGACCACCTTTGAAGAAGTTGCCACCGAGGGCTTCGTTCTGGGTCTGCGCGTGATGCGCGTTGACCAGGGTGCCGCCAATGCGCACAAAGTCGCCGACCTGGGCCTCGATACGCCCGCCGAACAAATTGGTATTGTCGCTGCGGGCGGAGGCGCTGTTGCTGCTCGCGCCCACAAAGGGGTCGGGCGCGCTGATGCGCGACATTAGCAGGGTCGCTTGGTAGTTGTCGGAAGCCAGGTCGATCTGCACGCCGTTGAAACGCGGTTTGGAGAAGGTCATCGGCGTCAGGGTGGTGCGGATCTCGTTGCCGACGGTGATGGCGTAGTGATATTGGCCCTTGCGGTCGGAGGCGACGACGACCTCGTTGAACCACTGGCCGAAGCGGCTGTCCTTGAATAAGCTGGAGCCGAAGGGCTGGGGGTTTTGCTGGCGCCAGTCGAAGATTAGCCAACCGCGGTTGAGATAGTTGCCGAAGACGTCGTAGAGGTAGCTGCCCTCGATCGAGGTATTGACGTAGCGCTGGTAGTTTTCGCGCGCGTAGTTGGAGTACTGCGAGTGCTTCCACTGATACTCTGTATAGAGCTCCTGCGGCACGTACCACTTGCGCACGGCCGGGTCGAGTGCGTCGAAAAGCACGCCGGGGCCGGTCGGTTCGAAGGAGGCCCTGCCGCCGCGCTTGACCGTGCCGAGGCGTGAGCCGGAGCCTTGCGCATAGATACGGTCGGGTTGGCCCACTGCCAGCAGGGCTAGCAGGGCTAGCAGGGCTAGCAGCAGAAATGTGGATAGCTGGCATCTCATTTAGTAGGCCACCGCCATCGTCCCGCTATGCACCTCGTTAAACGCATCCGCCTTTACGCGCAATACCCATAGATAGGTCCCCGGCAATAGCATGCCGCCATCGGCCAACTTCCCGTCCCAGGTTTCGGTCACCGGCCCGATTCCGCGCTCTGCTGTAAAGATGGTGTGCAGTCTGCGCCCCGCCAGGTCATAGATCTCGAAGTGGACCGGCGCATCGCGGGTCAGTTGTAGGATATTGAAGAAGAACTCGAACTGGTCGTTGACGCCGTCGCCATTGGGTGTAAAAACGCGAGATTTGATCGCGATCTCGCCGACCAATTTGCCGATCTGCGGCTTGGGGATCGATACGGCCAGGCTCGAGAGCTCATCGACATCGCCGGGGCCGAAGTCGATGGCGTGGCCGGCGACCAGCGCTTGTGGCACCGAAGGCGCGCGGGTGTCGTAGGCGCGACCCGAAAAGGTGGTGCCGAAGCGGAAGATCGGCAGGTCAAAGGTAAGCTCAAGCAGCGCGTCGTTTTCCGTTATGCGCGGGAAGCGGATGGCGAAGCCGTCTTCGCGAATAAACTCGATATCGAAATCGGTCTCGACGCCGTTGAGCTTTATTTCTCGTATATCGGTGATGCCGACATTGGTGTCGACTTCGAGGCGGTCAAAACCGCGGATATCGCTTTCTTCGTCGCGCCGCAGCCGCACTGCGTAACGGAAGGTGGCCGCCTCTTCGGCGTTGGCCAAGCGCGGAAAGACTTCGGCTACCAGCTTGTCGGCGATCGGCGGGGTGATATAGTCGAATTCGAGACGATCGAGCTCGCGGGTCTGGAATAGGCCGCCGGAAAAATCAATTTGG
>DQLG01000803.1 GCA_015660315.1 Candidatus Latescibacterota bacterium | reverse complement strand
GCGTGCTTGATGATTTCAGGTCACTGGTGCAGTACCAGGTCGCTGAGACTCGTTTCCTTGCCAAAGAATACGGTGAGGCTGCTAAAGAGTACAAGATCTTTGTTGAGTTGTTCCCCAAAACTGAAGAAGCGGGGAAAGCGTATTTTTATGCAGGTTGGAGCGAATTCAATCTGAAGGAATACGATATATCAATTGAGACCTTGAAGGGCATGTTGGCGACATATCCGGAAGATCGTTATGCCCCAGATTCTCAATTTCGCATAGCAAGCGCGCTTTTTGAGAAGGGGGAATACGACGAGACCGTCGATATGGCTCAGATCGTTCTTGATAAATACCCGAATAGTCCGGTTATCGCTCAGGCGGTCTATTTAAAGGCCAATGCATTTGATAAAATGGCCCGAGATGAAGAAGCGATCACGGCCTATCGCGATGTGCGAGACCTTTACGACCGAATGTTCGAACTTTTGCGCGGTTCGTTTCGCGAAGGTAAGAACGTCGATTTTGAAAACTATCGGCAACTCTTTGAAACGTCGTCTTTGCGCGTTGCTGAAATTTTCCGCAAAACAAACCAGTTTGAAGAAGCATACCAAGAGTTGATCGCAGCCCAGGAAACAGCAGAAGAGCGTTTCTATAAGGCCAAAGTGCAAATGCGAATCGGCGACAACTACATGGAGTGGGATAAGTTTACTGAGGCTTGGACCGCTTATAATCAGGTGATAGAGCTATACGGCGACACGCCTTACCCCGCGAATGCTCAGTATCAAAAAGGGGAAGCGCAATATTTCGCTGGTGATTACGCTGCTGCCCGTAGTGATTATTTGAAATTGCTGGAGGTTTACCCCGACAGTGATACGGGTTTGCGCTCTGCAGCGCTTTATAGCGCAGGGTGGTCGGCTGAAAAAATGGGTGACTCGGATAAAGCCATTGAGAGCTATGGTTTGGCTGTGGATAACTTTCCGCGTTCGGAGCAAGCGCCTTTGTGCCTCTTGCGTATCGCCCGACTCAGTTACGAGAAGCAGAAGGTCAAAGAAGCGATCGATGCTTATAAGGCGATAACTGAGAACTATCAAGATTCCCGGCATGCAGCTGATGGCTTTTATGGGCTCGGTATACTTTATCGCGACGAGGCACGGCATGACGAAGCCGTTGCAGCTTTTTCCAAAGTGGATCGCGATGCACGTGAGACATATATCGCGGCGCTTATCGAAGCCGCGAATATACATATCTCACAAGGCCGCAATGACGATGGCCGCACCTTGTTGAATCAGTTGCTTGATGGTGTAACTGGAGATCGTGAGCTTGAGGCCAGAGCCCATTTTCAGATGGCTCAGCTTGACCTCAACAACAAGAACTATATAGACGCGGTTAACCGTTATTCTAAGGTTGTAGAAGAATACCCGGAGAGTGATGTCATTCGCGACACGCGTTATGGCCGCGGATTATCGTACCATTACACAGGTCGGTACGATCGAGCACTTGTTGACTATAAGTGGCTTCTGGATACTAAAACACCGAAAGCGATGCAGTTGAAAGTGTCCTTCTCTATGGCGCTCTCGTATTCAGCTCAGGGTAGTGATGCTGAAGCAGAGAAACTTCTCGACGAAGTTATTGCCTCAGGCGATGAGAGCCTCGCTCGGTCTGCGCGTCTGCAGTTGATCTCGATGGCAGAAAAGAAGGGCAATCCAGAAGACGCGGTCCGGATCTACGAAGAAATGTTGACATCAGCTTCTTCTAGTGAAGATCGCGAGAGGGTGCTTATCCGCTTGGCCAATGCGTATTTCAAGCTGGACAAGTTTCAACAGAGTATTGAAGCCGCTCAACAGTTGATCGACCTTGCGGTTAATACTGAGAGTATTGCGAATGCTCTTTTTGTGCAGGGTAATAGTCTTTATAAAGCAGGGCAGTTTGTTCCTGCAATTGCCACATATGGCAAGATCATTGAGAATTACCCTCAGATCGCTTGGGCTAAAAATGCCCAATTTCAGATTGGTGTAGCTTATAACAAGATATCCGCTGGGGGCAATATTGATGTGCTGCCGTCGATGTCTAAGGCGTTCAAGACCTATTATACTCAATATCCAGACGATGACCGGGCGGTACATGCGCATTACTATGATGCTTGGGCTCATTATCGAATGGGGAAGTGGCGTGATGCTAGTGCGATCTTTGCAGGATTAGCGAAGACCTTTCCCGCCTCTCGTTATGCATCAGAAGCTCTTTTTCGTGCCGGTGACGCCCTATTTAACATGACGAACAGGGGCGGATCTCAAGACAAGAATCAGAGTTTTCTTGAGGCAATGGCTTTCTATGATAAACTCGTCGAACGCTATCCACGCTCGAGTCATGTGGATGACGCGCTTTACAATAAGGCCTGGTGTTTGATTAATCTTGAACGGACGGATGATGCCATACCGATCTTCCAGCAAATTGTAGCTGATCACTCCGACGGGACCTATGGTCCACGTAGCCAGTTTACTTTAGGTGATTATTATTATGGCCTAAAAGAGTATGACAAGGCGCGGGAGAATTACGAGAGCTTTCTTGAGCTCTTCCCGGCCGATAAACTGACGGCACAGGATCGGGCTCTGCCGCGTAAGGCCAAAACTCTGTTGGGCCATCTGGGTGAGATTGACGCCTATAATCTCTATTCGGCAGGTGAGAAATTATTTGATGAGAAGAACTATGATGAGGCGGTGAAGATCTTCAAAGAGGTGCAGCAGAAATATCCCAAGAGTGACCAAGCGGTCAACTCATTGGTTAATATTGCCGCTGCCTATATGGCTCAAGAGGAATATCGTGAAGCCGGTGCAATATTCCAGGAAGTTGTCGATAGTTATGGCGATAACCCCAAATTTATACCGCAGGTTGATTTTGCTAAACAGCAGTTGGAAGCGATGCAAGAAGCTCGCGTCCTCTAACTTCGATAATGAGACTTTTTTCTTTGTGTCCTAACTAGGAGGGATAGAGGAAATGTTAGAATTTTTTCAAGGAGGCGGACCTTTCATGTGGCCCTTGGGGCTTTGGTCTGTGCTATCCATTGCATTCTTTCTCGAGCGCGTTTACACTTATGCTACCATGCGTTCTGAGGACGAGTTGGCCGAAATTACCACCGATATCAATTCCCGTATTGACTCGGGGACGTCTGTTGATCAGCTCAAGGAGTATTGCGTTGAGCTCGGTAAGCTTGAGGGCGAAGTTTATGGCGAAGGACTTGAGCGTTTTGAGCATTTACAGCGTGAGCGGCGTACGATGGAGGAAATGCGCGTCGAAATGAATGGCACGGTTGAGCGTGCTGCGCTAGCATATCTCGAACGCTATTTGTCCGTTATCGACTTCGTCGCCAAGTCTGTGGTGTTGCTCGGTCTGCTGGGCACGGTTAATGGTATGATCAACGCCTTTGAGGGCATTGCTGAAAAAGGCCTTGGTGAACCGACAATTGTTGCTGCCGGTATTTCCGAAGCTTTGATCACGACAGTTACAGGTCTGGTGATCGCGGTGCCTTCAATCGCCATCTATACTTATTTCAGCAATAGCGCCTCAGGCAAAGCTATCCAGTTTGAAGCTTATGGGCACGGTTTTGTCGATCATCTGTTGACCCGCTGGCAACAATCGCAGGCCGCCTAAAGGCCTATAGTAAGGATATGAGATAGATGGCTGATAAATACGAAAAAAAAGAACTGGCGATGCCGGATCTGACGCCAATGATCGACATCGTCTTTCAGCTCCTCATCTTCTTCATGGTGACCGCTGTGTTCGCCATTACTCCGGGATTGGATATCAAGCTGCCAGAAGCTGACGAGGCTCAGGCGCCGGAGAAGGAGAACCTCTTTATCGTCGTAGACCAAGACGGCAATATGAAACTGAACCACAAGTCAGTGACATTTGCGACACTTAAAGAGGACTTGCAGGAGAAGAGACGAATTCTGGACAATACGACGATGATAATTATCCAGGGCGATGAGCGCTCTACCCACGGGCAGATTGTTCAAATTATGGATATTGCTCGCCAGGTAGGCGTCGTTGACCAGGTCATCGCCACGGAACCGCAGCGCAACTGAACGAGGTTTCCAAGCCCTTCCAAGAGAGGGAAGAACTGTGGTAGACGAGTATAAAAAAGCAGTACAGGCTAATCGAAAGAAAACAGCCTACACGGCTGTCGGAGTGGCTGTTCTAATCCACTTGCTTTTTGTCCTGTCCCAATGGGCGGCAATTGCCGTCGGTTTAGCAGGCGTTGGGGTATTGCTTTATGCCTTGTACGCCGCTACAACCGGCAAGCGGATGAGTATGAGCGTGGCTTTTGTCCTCGCTGTAGGCCTTCACGTCGGCGTTTTTGTCTACGATCATCTCTTTGGTATTGGCACAACGGAAGAAGCAACAGAGTTGGTTATCTTCCGCGCGCCGCCGCCGATTCTCGAGAAAAACTTTGATTTAGCCAAGCGTCCTGAGATCTCCGAAGTTCAGATGGAGATGTTGCAGTCGATGGCGCCGCCGGATTTGCCACAAGACATTTCCGCCATAGCCGATGTTAGTGCAGTCGGTAGTGACCTTCTGAGCTCGGTACTCCCGGGTACGCAAGTCTTGGGTGCTTTTTCCGGTGCTAAAGCTGAAGAGCTTGAGTTTGACGAAGTCGAGATGATCCAGTTGGGCGAAACTTCGGCTCCGGTGCAAGAAGCGATGAGTATGCGAATGGAGCTAATGAATGTCGGAGATTTGGATATTGGTCGTTATCAGGCGATCTTGATCCAAGACCCGGACAACAAGCGCAATCTTCGCGGCTTCTTTAATATGACAGTAATCGATTATGACATCGCCGATAAGAACCGTGATCGGTTTCCGACGGCGGCGGAAGAATTAATGCGCTACATGCGTGATCATACTAAGATCAATGCTCGTATTGAGGGCACGACCTTGGAATTTTCGGATCCGCGTATCATGGAAGCGCCGATGCTGTATATGACGGGCAACAGTGCTATTTTACAGGTCAGCGATACGGAAAAGACAAACTTGGGCGAATATCTTAAAAACGGTGGTTTTCTTTATGCCGAAGAGATTCGTCAGAGCGATGCCGAGAACGGTCTTGATGGTAAAGAGGCGGGGGTTTCTGGAACGCCTTTTGATCGCCAATTCAAGGCGCTGATGAAAGATCAACATGTCTTAGGCAGCGATGGTTCCAAATGGCAGAAAGTTCCGAAGACTCATGCTCTCTATTACAGCTTTTGGGACTTTCCTGATGGTCCGCCGATGGGTGGCGCACCAGGTGGGAATGTCTTCGATTTGGAGATGTTAGAGTTGCGTGGTCGAGTCGCCGTGGTCTTTAGCGATTTGAATATCAGTTGGTATTGGGGGGATCCGCTAGCAGATGCGCGTGAGCGCGGGCTGCAATTCGGAGTAAACCTGATCGTCTATGCCTTGACTCAGCCAGGTGGTATCGCCAACGTAACGCAGTTTACCCAATAGACAGATTGTAAAATCAGTAAGCACTAAAAGAGGCCCGGGGTATTTCCCGGGCCTCTTTGTGTTTATCGGCGGTTGAATTAATGGTTGCTGTCATTGTTGTTTTTCAATATGAATCCCTTTTAAGTTTCCCCAATTTGTCGGTTCAATTAATGTGTCTACCCCTGTTTGATTCATATCTTCCTTATCTATAAGCAAGTAGGATGGAATCGAACCTGGAGTTCCGATCTCAGTCGCATTGGCGTCCCAGCCACTTTGCATTATTGCTGTTGCCCAGCTTGTCGATTGGTCACCGGGTTGGTCGAAGGCAATGCGAACCATGGCCTGCTTGGGAGTAGTCGAGCCAGCAAAAGGGGCTCCTCGACCATCATCAACTGAGTCGATGAGTTGCCCCCCATTTGTTGGGTTATTGTCATATAATTGCAAAAGCAACTTGCTATTGGGCAGTGAAATCGCTGTAGAGACGAATTGGGGTTCAGTGGCCAATCGGGATTTCTCGTGGTCGGCAGTATAGTTGGCAATAAGGAATGTCTGGCCTGACGGGATAGAGGCAGCGTCGAAGATAAACATGACCTGAAATTCGCCGTTGCTCAGGCGGGTGAGGGTCCAACCTGATAAATCAATGGTCACAGCGCTACGATTGTAGAGTTCGATCCATTCGTCTGCGCTTGACCCGGAACTGCCTGACCACATCAATTCGGAGATCACAATAGGGCCAGGCGGGGCAGCAGTATCGTATGTCGCATCGCCTGAGGCATGGGGTGGGGATGGAATTGCGAAAAGGGCAAAAATGGTAAAATAGCGCATAGCAACCTTTGCATTGGTGAAGAGGGCTGCTATATGTTTGGCAAGAATTGTGCCTATGGTTTAATTTCCAGATAACATATTGATAATACTAAGAATAGGAAGAAAATGACCTATGGATTAAAAGTTGATCTGTGTTTCAGTATCGTAACAGGATTGTAACTTTTTGAATACAAAATTTGCCCAACAGAATCACTCGTATTGCTGGGCAAGCAGATGACTTAGGACTCGTGTGGCTTGTTTGCGCACAGTTGTACTCGGGTGGTTATTGATCGTTTCTTGTAAGGCTGCGATAGCCGATTTATCCTTAACCCGTCCCATTGATTTTATGGCCCGGAGCATAAGGGTTGAACTGTTGTCGGTATCGCGGACGATCGAAGAAAGATAAAATATTTGGCGGAAATGTCTTCGTTCGATGCTGTTTTGGTCGATGAGGGGAGGCAGGCCTAAAACTTGGGTGGTGCGTCTGTTATTGGCGGCAATTTGGCGACCGACGACGCCTGGATCGGAAAGTGAAACGGCGCCGATAGCCTCTATGGCTTTGAGGCGGATTGTCTCGGACTGCTGTTTATCGAGAGCCGCGCGGCCCAGCGGATCGATGGTCGAGGGTGTGCCCAGTTTGCGCAGCATTTGCACTGCGGAAAGCCGCAGTCTTTGGCTTTGATCTAGGAGGTTTCGGTTGAGGAAAGGCACTGGGTCGAGCAGGTCTTTTTTTGCCGCCTCCCAAAGTGCTTCGCTGGCGCGCAAGCGCACTAATGGGTCCTTTTCAAAATCATCGTCGGCCGCTCGCGCTAAGGCTTGCAGCGCTTGTTTGTAGCCTGGGAAGCGCTGGAAGGCGATATGGCGAAGGCTACGGATAATCTCGAGGCGGATGGATACATTATTCTGATTCGGTAAGGTGTTGAGCAGCAGGCGTACGCTTTGCGGATAGCTGGCTCGGCCCAAGGCTATTACCGCTTGCCGACGGATGCCGACCTGTGGGCTGGTGAGTTCCTGGCCGAGCCGTTCGATATCCGGATTCTGTGCCAGGAGGAGGGCGGGGAATGTAAGAAAGAGGAATAGGTAGCGCATTTATCCACTAGTCGAGATGAGTTTAATTACGGGAAAGCATCTATTAATATTGTCGGTAACACCATTGGATTGGGCCAGTCTCAAGTTGAGCATTGTGTTTGTAGGGCCGTCAGCAGTTTCTTTTGTAGGCCGCCGAAGCCCCCATTGCTCATAAATACGATTAAATCGCCGGGACGTGTCTCGGCGGCGAGATGGGCTGCGATTGAATCGACGTCCGGCAGGTAGTCAGCCTTTTTACCTGCATGGCGGAGTTGTTGCACGAGACGATCGGGTGAGAAGGGTTCATCGTTTCTGGCGCGCTCGGGGCGGGGGACACGAGTTATAACTAAGGCATCGGCGAGCGTAAAGGCCTCTATGTAGCGCTCTTCGAAGAGCGCGCGTGCGTTGGTCGCGCTGGCGGGTTCGAAAATGGCGACAAGCCGTCGTTCAGGATGGGCTTGTTTCAGCCCGTTGAGGGTTAGAGAAACGGCGGTGGGGTGGTGGGCGAAGTCATCGATCAAGAGAATGCCATTGACTTCACCAACGATTTCTTGTCGGCGTTTGACACCAGTAAAACGGGAGAGCGCTGACTGCATCAGCTCCAGGCTTAGGCCGGCATGGAAACCTGCGGCGAGACTGGCGAGCGCATTGCGTACATTGTAGCTCCCGCCCATGGGCAGGTCGAAGGTCCCAAGGCTTTGGCCTTCGACCTGCAAGGTAAAACGCGTACCCTGTGGCCCGGGCTTGAGGTCCGTTGCTCGCCAATAGGCGTTTGTCTCTAAGCCGAAGGTTTGTACCGGCGCAGGTGCGTCGGGAAGGATTTCGTTGATATTAGTATCGGCTGCATGGGCTAAAATGAGACCATTTTGCGGTACGAGATTAATGAGTTGGCGGAAAGTTTTGATGATCTCGGCAAGATCTTGGTAAATGTCGGCATGGTCGAATTCGATGTTGTTGATGACGAGAGTGTCGGGTAAGTAGTAGAAAAATTTTGCCCATTTGGCAAAGAAGGCACTATCATATTCGTCGCCTTCTATAATGAAATGCTCACCTTTACCCAAGCGGTAGCTGCGGTCGAAATTGCGCGGCAGGCCCGCGACGAGGAAAGAGGGATCAAGCGCGCAGTCGGTAAAAAGGTGGGCGATGAGCGCGGTAGTAGTGGTCTTGCCGTGGGTGCCGGTAACGACAATGGATTTTTTGCCGCGGATAAAGAAGTCGCGCAGGACCTCCGGCAACGAGAGGTAGGGGATTTTACGGGAAAGCGCGGCCTCTGCTTCAGGATTACCGCGCGAGACGGCATTGCCAATGATGACAAGGTCTGGTGCAGGGTCTAGGTGCTCTGCCGCAAAGCCCTCGTAGAGATTGATGCCCATATCCTGCAGCATGGTGCTCATCGGTGGGTAGACGCGGCTATCCGAGCCGGTGACGCGGTAGCCTTGTTGGCGGAGCATGCCGGCAAGTGAGCCCGTAGCCGTGCCACAGGCCGCGATTAGATGAATATGGTCACCTGGAGAAAGCTGCATAGCCGTATATACTGTTTTGGTGGTGGGACTGTCAAGGGGATTTGTTGCTAAGGTACAGTAGGAACGTTACATTAGGGTAAAAAATGAGCCCAAGAAAATTCAGTCCGATTATTCCTCTTGCCATTGGCGTATTGTGTATCGGTATCGCCTTAGTTGGCGGTATTATAGCTTTTACAAAGGAAGACGAGACGGGGGAAAAGCCCAAGGTTGCCGTCAAGGCATCCGTCCGTAAACCGCCTAAGGCCAAACGGCGTCTCGCTGCGGCGGAGAAACCCGAACCGCCTCCAGTTGTTGAAAAAGAGCCGCCTACCCCTGCAGAGTTGCGCCAGCAGACGACCCGCATATTGATCGCCCGCATCAAAAAAACGCCGACAGAGTTAAATCAAGAATGGCTTGCGCAATATATGCGGTTTATCCGCACGGAAGCTGATCTGGATCTATTTTTTGACGAATATTTGGGGTTGGGACAAGAGCGCACAGCCCAATACAAGAGAGCTCAAAAGGCTTCGAAGAAACTCCTGCCGCAAGATCCGCGCTACTTCGTTGGTCAAGCGACCTCCGTTCTTGTGGCGAATGATAATACCGAGAAAAAGCTGCTCAGGGGCGTTAAGGATAATATGGCTCAGGCCCTTTACAAGGAGCAGGAAGAGTCTGAGGGGATGGAAAATGTAGAAGAGGCCTTTATGGGCAACTTCTTTAAGAAACTCTTGCACATGTATGCGATGCTCGAGGCGATTGAGCAGCAGGACGGCGGTGATTCTGTAAGGTGGCTCGATGAGCACGTGCGCACGCTTGAGGCGGCGGTTATGGACCGTTATTTGAGGGTTGAGCGTAGATTCGCATTAGCGCGCCAACAGGCGAAAGACTCGATGCATGAGGGTCACCTGCGTGCCAAGATAGCGCGCACCGACAACTTTGCGAAGGCAATCAACGAGAATTTGTTGCTCTTGGGCAAAGTGTACCACCAGGCCTCTGCGCGTGAGGTCATTGACCGCGAGATGCATCAGTTTTACGCGGGCCAGGCCTTTCATTTATTGGCAATGATCTGCCAGCGCGTCGGGATGTCGCCCGATGCACTCAATGTTCTGCGCGAGATCAATGATATACAGCGCGATTATTTGCAACGGCTGGCGCGGACGAGTTGGAAACGGGCGCAGTTGGCGATGGCCGCCGGCGAGGCGGACAAGGTGGACGAGAATTTCTTTGTAGCGACCCAGCGTTATCTACAGGCGATGGCACAGTCTGCCGAGGGGCGGCGGGAGAAAATAGCCGCGGAGTTCGTGATTCTCAAAAAGGAAATCGCCAAGTGGAAGTCCAGGGAGCAGACCGCAGAGGCCGCCGTCGGGGCGGAACAGTAGGCGGAGTTGAGGATGGGGGAAATCGCCGTCGCCCTGGCTAACTGGAACGGGATGAAATACCTCGAGCGCTGTCTCGAAAGCGTCTTCGCTCAGACGTGCGCTCCACGCGAGGTCGTCATAGTTGACAATGGTTCGACCGATGGCTCGGCAGAATGGATCGCGGATCGCTACGATCAGGTCCATCTGCTGCTGAATGAGACCAATGAAGGTTTTGCCGCAGGGTATAACAAGGCGATTGCCGCTTGTTCGCAACCGTTCGTGCTGATTCTCAATACCGATGTTTTTTTGGCCCCCGATTTTATTGAAGCCACGTTGGCGGCTCTCGCGGAATATCCCGAAGCCGGGGCTGCGACTGGCAGTGTTTTTCAGCAGGGGACGGGTGAATGGCTCAATAGCGGATTCTTCCTTCGACCGCAGATGCGCACTGAGCACAGTGCTAACATCGATTGTGCGGAAGCTGTTTTCGGTTGCAGCGGCGCGCTTATCCTCTTTCGTCGGGAAATGCTCGAGGATATTCGCATCGAAGGTCAATATTTTGATGAGGCCTATTTTAGCTACGGCGAGGATATTGATCTGGCTTGGCGCGCCCAGTTGCTGGGCTGGCAGGCGCGATTTACGCCAGGGGCGAAAGCCCATCATGTGGGGTCAGGCTCTTCGGACGAACGGCTGCGCTTTGTCGACAAGCCGGCATTTTTGCAGCGACACCTATTAAAGAATCGCTATTTGACCCTTGTCAAGAATACGTCGACCGGTGTATTGCCCTATGTGTTACTCCCATTTATCCTGGCGGAACCTCTGGTCTGGCTCTATTTGCTGCTACGCTTGCCGTGGCGTTTCCCCTATTTGCTGTTGGCACTCGCTGATACCTGCCGTCATTTGCCGACGGCTTTGCGCTGGCGCAGGCAGTTGATGCGCCGCCAGCGCGTCTCTGCCGCCTATATCCGGCAGTTCTTGCGCCGAGGTTGAACATGGCGGCCAAAATACGCGTTCTGCATATCGTTACCCGTCTTGCTGTGCGCGGGGTGCCGCGGCATGTGCTCGATATGGCAAATGGTTTAGATACGCAGCGTTTTGCGGTTGAAGTCCTAGCGGGACGCAGCGAGCCAGGAGAGGGGGATCTATCGGAAGAAGCGCGGAAAAAGGGGTTAATTTTACACCAAGTGCCTAGCCTTCAACGCGCGGTCAATCCACTGGCGGATCTCAACGCATATAGGGCCATTGCCCGAATCGTAGCTAATGGGGCATACGATATTGTGCATACCCATATTTCTAAGGCGGGCATTTTGGGGCGGATGGCGGCTAAGCAGGCTAGGGTGCCGATCGTTTTGCATACCTACCACGGCCTGGTCGATGAGATTGGCCGCGCCTCATTCAAAGCGGAGGTTTTTCGCCGTTGCGAACGCTGGGCGGCTTTGTCGACGGACGCGCTGGTGGCAGTGAGCCGCAGTGTGGCTAGGCAATGGCAGGATATCGAGGTGGGGGACGAGAGGCAGTATCGAGTGGTGCACAATGGCATTGATATCGAGCACTTTACCGCAGCAGAGGCCATGCCGCTTGCAGGAGAGCCGCGTTTGGTGGTAGTGGCAAGCCACACCGCGGAGAAGGGGCTCGACGTTTTGCTGCGGGCGATGTCCTTTATCGGCGGCGAATTCCCCTCGATGTGCCTTTATGTGGTTGGAGACGGGCCGCTGCGGAGTCAATTACAAGCGCTGGCCGACAAACTCGGCTTGGGCGCTAAGGTCTGCTTTGTCGGGGTTCAGGACGATGTGCGTCCCTATTTGGCGGGCTGTGATTTGGCCTTGTTGCCATCGTTGAGTGAAGGAATGGGGCTCGCCGCGGTTGAAGCGATGGCGGTTTGGCGGGCAGTTGTCGGTAGCGACACGGGCGGCATCCCCGAAGTGGTGGTAGAAGGGCAAACGGGCTTACTTGTTCCACCAGGCGATGCTCTGG
>DQLG01000631.1 GCA_015660315.1 Candidatus Latescibacterota bacterium | reverse complement strand
CGGCTCGACGGGGTCGAGTGCATCGGCTTGGCCGTCTACAAAGAGGCCGACGCCAATACGGTGCAGGTGGTTGGCGCGGTGCTTGCGGCGATGGGCGATTTGCGCCAAGACTTGCCCGAGTTGCGTTTCGCGGTAGTTGAGAACCAGGCGCGTTTTATCGAAGCGGCGGTCGCCGAAGTCAAAGAAGCGGCTTTGTACGGGGCGCTGTTGGCGGTGGTGGTGCTATTTTTTTTCCTGCGCTCGTGGACGGCGACATTGGTAATCGGCTTGGCGATTCCGATCTCGATTCTGGCGACCTTTACTCTGATGTATTTCGAGGGTTTGACGCTCAATATCATGACGCTGGGCGGCTTGGCGTTGGGTGCAGGCATGTTGGTCGACAATGCGATTGTGGTCATCGAAAATATCTATCGGCACCTGGAACGGGGAGAGCCCGCGAACAAGGCTTCAGCCAAAGGGGCCAGCGAGGTCGGTGTGGCGATTATGGCCTCGACGTTGACGACGGTATCGGTTTTTCTGCCCATCGTGTATTTACAGGGATTGACCAGCGAGCTTTTTAAGGATCAAGCCTGGACGGTGGCCTTCTCGCTTGTTTCGTCGCTGGCGGTGGCGATGATTACGGTGCCGATGCTGACTTCGCGTTTTTTGCGTCGGCGCGGTGGGATGCATACCGAGCATCGGTGGTTGCGTTTTCGCGCCTTTCTCGACGGGGTGCTCGATCGCAAGGCGGCCGTCTTGTTATTGCTGCTTGCAGGCGTCGCGGGCACGGTGTATATCGCCCGTTCGATAGAGACTGAATTTATTCCGCGCGAGGATCAGGGCTTATTCCACTTGGATATAGCGTTGGCCGAAGGGTCTCGCTTAGAGGTGACGGACCGGGTGGCCAAGCGGATAGGGCAGATTGTCCGCGAGATTGGTGGGGACGAGGTGGCGGCGGTTTATGCGCGTTCGGGCGTGGACCCAGCGCGCTTGGCTAATATCGGCGACCCGACGGGACCGAATCGCGCGACCTTGTCGGTCTCGTTGGTTGCGGGTGAACGCCGGAGTTTGCCGAAGCTCGTCGGGGCGATCGACGAGCAATTGGTCGATATTCCCGAGCTGGAGGTGAAGTACCAGCTGCACGAGACGGCGCTCGAAGGCATGATGGGCGAGCAGGCGGCCCCAGTGCAGATCGAGATCGTCGGCGATGATATCGCGGTGTTGCGCCGTTTGTGCGGCGAGCTCAAGGCGCGAATCGAAACGCTGTCTAGCGTCTACAATATCACTACGAGTTTTCAAGGTGGTCAACCCGAGTTGGATCTGCGTTTGCGCGAGGACGCGGTGGTAGCCACCGGGCTGACGGTCGGGACGATCTTACAGGCGCTGGAGCGCCGGTTGTCCGGAGAGATCATCGGTGAATTGGCCAAGGACCAGCGCTCGCGCGATATACGCGTTGGCTTTGAGCGTGTCGATTTGCGCGAGTTGTCGAAGATGCGCATTGATACGCCGGATGGGGCGATGCTCGCACTAGGTGATTTGTCGGATCCGCAGATTGTCGAAGGGCCGCGCGAGATTTTGCGTGAGGACCAACGTCGGGTCGGGCGGGTGCTCGGTTATCTGTCCGAAGATGCGGCATTGGGCGAGGCCATCGGACAGATCGAAAAGGTCGTCGCCGATATGGCTTTGCCACATGGCTATCGCGTCGAGATTGGCGGCGAGGAGCGCGAACGGCAGGAATCTTTCGCCGATTTGTTATTCGCCCTAGTGCTATCGGTAGTGTTGGTCTATATGGTGATGGCCTCGCTTTTCGAATCGCTATTGCATCCCTTTACCGTGATGTTGACGGTGCCTTTGGCCGGCGTCGGGGTCGTGTGGGCTTTTTGGGGTCTTGGCGAGCCATTGAGTGTGATGGCTTATATCGGCATTATCATGCTCGGCGGGATCGCGGTCAACGACTCGATCGTATTGGTCGACCGCATCAATCAACTGCGTGTGCAGTTGCCGACGGTGCGTGAGGCGGTGTTGCAGGGCGCGCAGGACAGGATGCGGCCGATCCTGATGACGACGGCGACGACGATTCTGGCGCTGGTGCCGATGGCGATAGGTTTGGGCGAGGGGGCAGGTTTGCGGGCACCGATGGCCATTGCAGTGATCGGCGGGTTGTGCTCCTCTACGCTTATGACCTTGCTGGTAATTCCTGTGGTGTATGAGGCCTTCGAGCGATTGCGCAGAGGAGCGGTGGCGTGAGCCTGTCGGATTTCTCTATCCGCCGGCCGGTGACCACGGCGATGTTTTTCCTTGCCGTCTCGCTCTTGGGGCTGATCTCGCTCGATCGTTTGCAGGTTGAGTTGATGCCGGAGGTGGTCTATCCGGAGATCTTTGTGACGATTTCTCAGCAGGGTATGGGGCCAGAACAGATCGAGCGCGATCTAGTGATGCCGGTCGAGGAGGAGGTGGGGCAGTTGCCCGGGGTGGTTGAGATGACATCTACCGCCGCGCTCAATCGCGGTAATGTGCGCATCTCCTACGAGCCGGGCACCGATATGAAATTCGCGCTTTTGCAGGTGCAGAGCCGGATGGACCGTTTGCAACCGGGCTTGCCGGAGCAGACCCAGATCTCTGTGCAGCGCTTCGACGAGGGCGACCTCAGTGCTACGGTAATGGAATTGCAAGTGTTGGCGCAGGGGGCGGATCTCAACTGGTTGAGAGATTACACCGAAGAAAATATCGCCCCGGAGTTGGCTGCAGTAGAAGGGGTGGTCAACGCGCAGGTTTTGGGCGGCCAGCAGTCGGCGGTGGAGATCGTCGCCGAACCGGAGCGTTTACAAGCGTATCAACTGACGATGGCGGATTTGCGCGGCGCGTTGGCCGATGCCAATCGGCCGCGGGCCTATCTTGGTGCGGTCTACGATGGGCGCCAGGTCTTTCCCGTGAGCTTTCAAGGACAGTTCAGCGATCTGCGGCAGATCGACGAGGCGCTGGTCGATGCCTCGATCCCGCTGCGATTGGGTGATGTCGCCGAGGTTGGTTTCGGGCTGCAGCAGCGCACGGACCTCAGTCGGGTCAATGGTCAGTCGGCGGTGGGAATATTAATCCAGAAGGAGGACGAGGAGAATCTGATCAAAGTTGCCGACGCTGTGGCCGAGACGATCGCCCGTCTCAACCGCGACTTCGCGCATGAGTCGGTGCAGTTGATTGTTACCAGCAACCAGGCCGAGTTGATGGAGGATTCGCTCGCTACGTTGAAACAGGCGGCATTGGTAGGGTTGGTGTTGGGTTTGGCGGTGCTCTTTCTCTTTCTGCGCAACGCGCGTTTCGTTGCGATACTGCTCTTGGCCATTCCGGCTTCTTTGTTGGCGACCTTCAATCTGATGTACGCCTGGGATCTGACGCTCAATGTGCTTTCGCTCTGCGGGCTGGCATTGGCGATGGGCATGTTGACGGACAATAGCATCGTGGTGATGGAGAGCATCTTCAAACACTTCGAACGCGGCAAAAGCGCGATGGACGCGGCGCGCGATGGCACCGCGGAAGTGAGCAAGGCGGTGGTAGCGGCGACAGCAACGACGGCGCTGGTTTTCTTGCCAGTGATTTTTATCCAGAGCGACTTCCAGGATATTCTGCGCGAGTTGGCGCTGGCGATCACCTTTCCACTTTTGGCTTCGTTGGTGGTGGCGCTTTCTCTGGTGCCTTCGGTAGCGGCGCGAATGCTCGGACGGCGAGAGAGGGCGCCTCTGGGTACTGGGCGGCTGATGTTGATGTATACGCTATTGCTCAAGGCCAGCTTGCGGCACCGGGCGGTAGTGGCTTATGGCGTGTTCTTAAGTTTGATCGCGACATTGGTGGCCGCATTTTTTTTGATGCTTGAACAGGAAGTCATTGCCGAGGAAACGCAATTTTCGGTCTATGCGAGCTTGTCCGATGGGGCGACTTTGCAGGCGACGGACGAAGTGATGCGCGAGATCGAAATCGCGGTGGGGGAGTTGCCGGGGGTAGATCGCTATACTGCGAGCGTGCAGGAGGGCCAGGGCAGTGTCACGGTCATGCTGCTCGATCGAGATGAGCGTCCCGAACGGGTTTCGGCCGAGGAACTAAAGGCCCAGCTCGAAGACGCGTTGCAGGAGATCGAAGGCGGGCTGATCGGCTTCCAGCCGCAAGCTAGCAGCTTTGGTGGTGGAGGCGGGCGTGGTGGTGGTGGTGGTGGACGCGGTGGCAGTGGCAATGGCGGTTTTAATTTACAGGCGGGAGCGACCTCTGAGACGGCGCTGATTAAGGGCTACGATTTTGCCGTGTTGCAAATGATATCCGATGATTTGTCCTATCGCTTTGAAGAATTAGAGCAGATCGACGCCAATAGTGTTCGGCCCGACTTGCAACGCAGCGCGCCTGAGATTCAGGTCATTCCCAGCCCGATGGCGCTCTTTGACCATAATCTCAGAGTCAATACGGTATTGGGTGCGATCTCCGACGCCAATCCGCAGGGTTTTGCGACGCAGACTAATTTCCTCAAAGCCGACGGCAGTGAAATTTCGATCGAAGTGCGGCCGACCGAAGACCCGGAGGCCGATGGCCCGGGCCGCGACGGGGTTGGGCAGATCCCGGTGTTGACCGCGACGGGCGAATATTTGCCCCTAGCTGATTTGGCGAAAGTACGCACCGACGAGGGGCGCAATAATATCCTGCGCACCGACCAGGCGCGTCGCGTGGTGCTCTCCTATCAATTCGTCGACGAAATTCTCGACTCACAGCCGCTATTGGACGGGGCGCGGGAGATGGTGCGAGCGGTGGTGCAAGACTTGGTATTGCCTGATGGATATACCATCGAGATCGTCGAGGTCGAAACGGATACGGTCTATTATTGGATGATGGGGATCGCGGCAATACTGACCTATATGGTGCTGGCCTCGCTTTTTGAGTCCTTCGCTGCGCCTCTACTTATTTTTTGCACGCTGCCGACGGCGGCGATTGGCAGTTGTTGGGCGCTGATGCTGACGGGCACCGGGCTGACTTCGCAGGCGGGGCCGATGGCGCTATTGGGATTTATCGTGTTGATCGGCATCGCCGTTAATAATGGCATTATACTGATCGACGCGATTGCTACGCTTAGGGATACTGAAGGTTTCCGCCGTGAACGCGCGGTACTTGTGGCCGGCCGTTCTAGGGTGCGGCCAATCCTGATGACCTCGGCGACGACGCTATTGGGCGTGCTGCCGCTAGCACTTGACTTCGGTGGCGACTACGAAGTTTGGCCGCCTTTCGCTATCACCGTGCTGGGCGGGCTGGCGGTGTCGATGGTTTCAACGCTGATTTTCGTGCCGGTGGCCTATATGGGTTTGGACCAGGTGCGCATGTGGCTTGTCGGCATTGGCCGGGTCGGCGTCGGTGTTTCGACTGCTATTGCGGCGGCGGCCACAGGTGTGCTGTATGTGGAGTCCGCTAGTTACTTTTGGCCGGCTCTTATTGCACTGCCCTTGTGGTTTTTACTGCTCGGTACTATTGCGCTTGGCTTGCGGGTCCATCGTGCGCGCGTGGCCAGACGCGCGGCATCTGCGGTGCAGGTGATCCGCTTACAGACGCTGACTAAGATCTATGGCGCACCGGGGCGTTTTCGTCGCGAATGGGCGCGCTTTGACCGGCACACTGAGCGGTTGCTGGCCCAGGGCATCGACCCGGTAGACCGCAAGGCGGTCAAGGACGGTCTGAGCTGGAAGCTGCCGCTGGTAGGATTGGTTGGGTATTTGCACATCTACTTCGAGGATGTGCTGTGGATTTATTTGCTCTCCCTGGCGAGTTGGGGGTTGGCGGTGCATTTGCTGCGGCAATTGGCTTTGCTTGGCGTGCAGGCGGTTGCTGGATCGTCGGGCGCAGCGCCGTCCTCTATGTGGTTAGCGCGAAGTCTGCGGGCCTTGGCGCGCTGGGCGGTGCCGCTGCTTTTTGTCGCCTATGTGCATCACCGTCTGGCCTTGCCCTCGCTGACGGCAGCTTCGGCGGCGGTGTGGTTGGCGTATCGAGGCGCGCGTTGGTTGGCCGATCGGGTGCGTCGGGGGCAGGTGGATATCGAAGGGATGGTGGGGCGGATGATGTGGCTTCGGCGCAAGGTTTATGGCGGGGCGGCGGCTTTGCCGCTGATTGGCGTGGCCAAACCGACCTACCAGGCACTCTACGGGGTTAATTTGGAAATCGGGCGCGGGATGTTTGGTTTATTGGGTCCGAATGGTGCGGGTAAAACGACGATGATGCGTATTATCTGCCAGGTGCTGGAGCCGAGTTCGGGCTCAGTGGCCTTTGACGGGGTTAATATTACCCGTCATGGTCCGGTACAGGGAGTGATTGGTTATTTGCCGCAGTATTTTGGCCTCTATGAGCATATGACGGCGTATCAATATCTCGACTATCGCGCGCTATTAGAAGGCTTCCGCGATACCGGTATGCGCCGCGAAAGGGTCAACGCCAGTTTGGCGCAAGTCAATCTCGAGGAGCGCCAGGATGATGCGATTGCCTCTTTTTCGGGTGGTATGAAACAAAGAGTGGGCATTGCGCAGACCCTATTGCATCTGCCGCAGATTATCGTCGTTGACGAGCCGACGGCGGGTCTTGACCCGGTGGAGCGGATCCGCTTCCGCAATCTGCTGGCCCGCATTAGCCAAGAGCGCATCGTTATTTTTTCGACGCATATCGTCGAGGATATCTCGGGCAGTTGCAATCGACTGGCGGTGCTGAATTCGGGCCGTATCCTCTATCAGGGCACGCCGCGCGAGATGCGCGATTTGGCTAGTGGCAATGTGTGGGAGACGGTTGTTGAGGAGGCGGGTTTCGAGCAGGTCGACCGCCAAGTTAAGGTGATCTCACATTTGCGCACGCCGCGCGGGATTCGTGCACGATTCTTGGCGGCAGACCCCGTGCTTGGTCTGGACGCCGATCGGGTCGACCCGACGCTGGAAGACGCCTATCTCTATTTGTTACGGCGGGAGGTAGCCTGATCATGTTGACGTGGACGGCGTTATTGGCCAGTGTGGTGTCGTTGGGCTTGCTCAGTGCGCGGATCATCTTGCATCGCAAGCTGCTCTTTATGGCGGCCGGCATCGCGGTCTATTACGGGATCCTCTACGGTTTGGCGGTGTTTCGGCCCGACGAGGGTTTTACCGCGGGTAAGGCGCTCTATGTGCTGGTGGAGATTCCCGGCGCGGTGCTGGCGATTTACCTGACGATGGATCTGGTGGCCGGCGAGCGCGATCGTCGCACGTTGGAAACGCTATTTAGCACCTCGACTTCGCACTACGGTATTTGGACGATGCGGATGGTCGCCGTCTATGTGGTGCTGGCGGTGACGCTGCTGGCGATGAGCGCGGCGGCCTATTTTCTCTTTGCGGAATTCCCCGTTGTGCTCGGCGGTTTTAACGCCTTCGCGCCGGCCTTTCTGATCGTCAACTTGACCTTCTTCTTTTCGGTGTATTGCAAGAGCAGCAATACCGCTGGGATGTTGTCGCTGGCGGTGATCGTCGCCGTCCTATTGAGCGCCGAGCAATTGCAAGAAAGCTATTATTTTTTGTTTTTGAATCCGTTCAACCTGCCGATGGGCGTCGATCAAGTGGTGTGGGCCGAGATGGTTCTGCTCAATCGTTCAGTATTGCTGCTCGGCGGCGG
>DQLG01000638.1 GCA_015660315.1 Candidatus Latescibacterota bacterium | reverse complement strand
GATAGGCTGTAAATTGCCTTTGACTGCCATCAAAATCGCGCGATCTATAAAACCGATTCTGGGAGAAGGTTCCCGCGCGGACACAACAACGACCAATTGGTCCATATTTACGGAAAGGATCTGCTCGAAGGGCCGGGCACCACTAGCGCCACGGGAGAACTTGGAAGTCCGCGGATGCACAACCTCAATAACACCCGCTTGATCCGCTGTTGCGACAATATCGACCCAATCACCAACTATGACCGGGGAATTTGCCTTGCGAAGTCCGGATTTCAACCTGCCCCTGATCTCGCATAACCAGTTGGACTCGTCGATTTCGACTAGGCACTGTAGGCCAGATATTCTGATAACACGACCCCGCAAGATCGCTATCCCTATTCGCCTTGGGAGAGACGCTCAGAGAGGTAGTTCGGATAATTCAATTCGGCAATCTTGCGCTGAGTTATTTTTACTGGATACTCAACGCGCTGGAGTTCAACGCAATGTTTTTCGGTATCCCACAAGGCAAAAGATGCGCGCCAATTCCCATCGCGGGGTTGCCCTACGCTGCCTACGTTGATCAGGTATAAATGGGGACCAATGGCAACAGTTGACGAGGTAAGAGAAATAGGTTTATCGTTCATCTTACAGAATATGGCCGCTTCGTGTGTATGCCCGACAAAGGATAGGGACCAATCGAGGCGGTCCATACACCAAACGACCTTTTCGTACATATAAAGGGGTTCCCATTCCTCGGGCTTGAGGGGATTCGCATGAGAAAAAACAGCGTCATATTCTACTCGCCGATAAGCGGCTTGGCGCAAATAATCAACTTCGCTCTCCTCCAATACTTCACATGCATGGTACAAGGACGGCCTAGCGAGTTGGTTAAAGCTTTGAATATAGGTGGGATCGATGACTGCCTGGTCGTGATTGCCCAATATTATTTGGGCTCCGACCTCTTTTAAGCGATAAATACAAGCTAGGGGGTCGGGGCCATATCCGACGATATCCCCCAAGCAGAGTATGCGGTCGACTTTTTCATTTGCCGCTACAATTAAAACAGCCTCAAGTGCCTCAAGATTTGCATGAATATCAGCAAGGACCGCAATCTTCACGATACTCTCGTTATCGCCCGTTTATTGGCCTGGGTTTCCCGAGTATCCTTGCCGCTGCTATTCTTCATCTTTTCGTACACATATTCAATAATCCCCTTGCGCATTTCCTGCTCGAGAGGTAGAAAACGATAGTGCAGTACTAGGCAGCCGCGCTCTTGATCTTCTTCTATCGACTGAATTTCACCGTGGAGGCCCTCAATTGTAAAAGGAATCCGTTGAGAATCACCATAGAGCAATGCGTAGTCACCATCGGTTCCGGCGAAATTAGAGCTGGCTAACAGTGCGACACCTCCAGCGCTGATATCTCGGATTTGCACCTTGTATTCTTTTTGGTCCGCCTCAGGATCTCCCTGCTGTATTTCGGCAATAGCCCCTTTTATACGATCACCATCATAATCAGCAATTTTAACTATTTCCTTGTCAACGGATTCCTTTGAAATATGCATCATTTTTGCATTCCAAGAACAATTGGCCCGTTCTAACTGTCGTCTTTCTTCCGAGTTGGCTGTCCAGCGCACCTTACTCGAAACTAACTTCTTACGCACAGAGTCAATGAGTATCAATTGCTTTTCAGAAAATTGATTGTGCTCTTGGGCTTTTTGAATAGTCTTATCTAATAGCTGGATCGAACTGAGGATCTTAGGCGGCCGGCTGATTTTTGCTTGACGCGCTACGATAGCCAAGACTTCGCTTTGCGGTCCGCTTAGTCCACGCGTTTTAGCCAGTTGATAAAATGTAGTCCAAGATGCTTTTTGCTCGCGGCGAGCGGCATATAAAAGACCGATGAGTCTTACGAGCAATAAGCCTACAACTAGGATGAAAATGGCGAATGCGAACCAATAGAAGTGATTTAGATTTGCATCTTCTATGCCAAGGTAGCTATTCGCAGCAAGCAAAGCCAGCATCTATTGCCTCCCTGCCGGCGAGAGCCGACATGAGAACACTTAATTAAAAAGAGCACTTATAGAGGTCTCTTCGTGTATCGCGCGAATAGCATTGGCAAAGAGCGACGCGACAGAACAGACTTGAACCTTTGGATTGACCTCGCCAGTGGGCAATGGGATAGTGTCGGTAATTGCTACGCCTTCGAGGCCGGACTGATCTAAGATCAGACCCGGGTCTAAGCCTAAGGCCTGACAGATGCCAATAGCGAGCTCAGGATTGCTCTGCCCCGCGAAAACCTTTAGATCATTCCCCCATCCAAATATAGCGGCCCCCAACCCCTACAGCATATCCATCGTCAAGCGAGCCTGTGCTGCAATTGGGTATTGCGGAAATTCACGAGTGATCAACTCTAGTAATTCCCGTTGCCTGTTAAGGTCTCCCACCAAACCGTATACTCTTGCGGCTTCCATTTGAGCCATTCCTTGGCGAATGGTACCCGCTTCCTGTGCAGCATAAGCCTCATAGTGCTTACCCGCTTCTATCAATTGGCCCTCAGCTTCTAAACAGGAGCCCAAACCGCTCTGCGCAGCATAGGCCAAGACATCGACAGGCTCATAATTTTCAAGGTAATTGCGATAGTAACCTCTTGCCTCCGCGAACCGACCTTGCGCATAATGGAGGTTAGCCAAAATCACAATACCGTGGGCGGCGGCAGGAGCGCCGGAATAAGAGCTAACCAATTGCTCCGCCAGACGAATAGCCTCTGTAGTTTGCCCTCCCTGCTCGGCCATAAGCACGTCACCGAGTAAAGTCGCCGCCTCAACCTTGGCAGTTTCCCTTGAAACTATGGAATAGTTAATGAGTATTATAACCACTAAAAGCCCGACAGCCCCACCGGCAAAAAGTTGTGTGCGAGCTTTTACATAATCAACAGCTTGCATGATCCATTCGACAAATTCGTCTTCACGGAGGTCTTCTTTGCTTAATTTTTGACTTTCACCAGCCATGAGAGTATTTGGACTCCATCTGTTTAATAGTCAATAACGGTTTCAAAGCGGCAATCTGGCAGTTTCTTGCGCCCCTGTAGAAAACCCAACTCGGCCAAAACGCTGATGCCAACAATTTCCGCCTCAAGTTTATCGAGCAATTGACAGGACGCAGCTAGGGTTCCTCCCGTCGCCAAAACATCATCTACTAACAAAACCTTTTGCCCAGCTGATATAGCATCGGCGTGTATTTCGATGCTATCACTGCCGTATTCCAAATCGTATTCCTGACTCAACTTTTCCGCCGGTAGTTTACCCGGCTTCCTCATTGGAACAAATCCCCAGCCTAATTCAATCGCTATCGGGGCGCCAAGAATAAAGCCGCGTGATTCAATGCCGACAACCAACTCAATCTTATCATTGAGAAAGGGTTTGACCATTGCGCCAATCGCCGATTTTAAAGCACTAGGCTCCTTGAGCAATGTGGTAATATCTTTATAGGATATACCCGGCTTGGGGAAATCTGGGACATCGCGGATAAGCGAACTTAATTTTTCATTATCCATAATTAGATTTTATCGTAAAACCTTGCACTTGGTAAATCGCTGGCCTCCAATTGACAACGCAGTCACTCACAGCGCTTCCTGGCGGACCAGACTTAAGATCTTCAATTAGATTATCGAGGGATTTTTGTGGCCCTTTGGCCACCACTTCAACATTACCATCGGTCAAATTCTGCACAAAACCGATGAGATTATATGCATCTGCCCGTTGCTTTGTAAAATAACGAAACCCCACTCCCTGCACTCTCCCACGAACTATTATATGTACTCTTTCAGTAGCAGAGAGCATGGGCTTAAATGTTGTTAAGTTAATGTTCTATAGTATAGATATGCTGAAATTTGCTGTCAAGATAACAATAGATTACATATTATTTATTATGCGTCTAAATCTTAAAATAATGCATATATAAATGGTGCTACTGCAGATCCTTGCGTCATTACAATAAGTAGACCCAGGAGGATTAAGGTCGTAAAAATCGGACCCAACCACCACTTCTTGCGAACTTTCATGAAAGCCCATAACTCTGAAATTATGCTAAATTTGCTTACCATATCTTAAAATCCTTATTAGGTAGGGGAATTGTATTCGTCGTTGCAAAAACTTCCACGGGCGAATCGTCGATCTGCTGCAAAGCCTGCCCCGAAAAAATACCGTGAGTACAACCTGCGAGTATCCTTCGTGCGCCCTTATCCTTTAGAATCCGGATGGCTTCCATCATCGACCCCCCGTCAGCACTTCATCATCAATAAAAGTGCATCCCGGCCGTCGGTATCCCCAATAATATTTTGGATTTCGGCCTTTTCATCATCTGCATGCCGTCTCTTGTCCATAATTGCTAAAGGCAGGTCGAGTCGGCGAGCATAAGTTCCCGCCTCATGGCACTGCCGACATCGGGCGAAACCACTACGGCCTTGCCCAGGTTTTGCCGGCGCATAAAGGCGCAGATTAAACCAGTAGCCCAAAGTTGGTCAATAGGGATACGGGAAAATGCGACTATTTGTGGACTGTGCAAGGTAATCGTAAGAATTCGATCCGCTCCGGCTCTGTAATAAGTCAGCCGCCAAGCGCGCACTGATTGAAATATCTTCCGCCAACTCTGGGTTGCTCGATCCCGAGAGTATTTTTAGGTAGTTTTTCATACTTTTATCCCGACAATTGCCTATTGTATTGGCAAAGTAAAATCATAGCTTGCTAAATTAAATACCTGCCCTCTCAATGCAAGACCAGGGCTTGACAAGGCTTCTACGCTATACTACTTTCGCGGACCTCGGCGAGCAGTTTGCGAAAAATAAAGGGTCCTATGGCGCGCGTGAACATCATGCTACCGGACGATCTGCTTCTGCGTATCGACCAAGTAGCGGAGCAAGAAGGCTTAAACCGCAGCAAGCTTATTCGCTTGGCTTTTATGGCGTATTGTGAGCAAAGAGAAGCCGCTTACAACCACCAACGCAGGCAAGCAGACATCGAGCATGGGATGGCCCTGCAAGACAGTTTGCGCAGCGAAGTTCCCGGGTGGGACACTTTAAAAGTTTTGCGCGAAGAACGAGCTGCAAGGTGAACCGTTATGCCTTAGACACCTCGATCTTGTTGCGGTGGTTCTCCCAAATACATGACGCAGACAGCGACAAAGCGCTCGCCCTCAGGCAAGAGCAACTATCCGAAAAAGTTAAGCTAACAGTATTGGACCTGTCGGTCTATGAACTTGCCCACGTACTAAAAGAGGGCCAGACATTTGATCAACCCAGAATTGACGATGCCCTGGCGAGCCTTGAGTTCATGCACGTGGATATCGTGCCTTATTCCTTAGAAATGACCCGCAAAGCCACACAAATTGCCTTTGAACATTCTATAAGTATGTACGCCGCCGGCTTTATAGCTCTTGGTGCACAACTTCGCTGTCCAGCCATAACCTGCGATAGAGACCTCTATCGCAAAGTTTCCTCCCTACCTTGGACAGCACTCTTGAGCGACCTCACCTTCGGCGCCTAAACCCCCGCGAGTGCCTGTTCAATATCATCGACCAACTCTTGGGCATCCTCAATACCTACGGCATATCGCACCAGTTGATCGGTAATACCAATCGACAACCGCTCCTCCGGGCTCAAATCGTAATAAGAAACGGTTGCGGGGTGGGAAACCAGCGTTTCCACCCCGCCCAAGCTTGGCGCAAGATAGGGCAAAGAGAGTCGGTGAACAAAATCTCGCGTTCGCTCAAGGTTCCCCTCGATCTCAAAGCTGATAAGGCCCCCAAAACCCCTCATCTGAGCCTTGGCGACTTTGTGGTCTACATGGCTTTCCAAGCCCGGATAATAGACTTTGGTCACCGTGGGATGCTCCTCTAAAAATTGCGCAATTTGCATCGCTGTATCATTTTGCCGCGCAACTCTTAAAGCCAGTGTCTTCAAGCCTCGAATCAAGAGATATGAAGTATTGGGATCTGCAACCGATCCGGTAATTCTTTGATACTCGCGAATCGCATCGATCAAAGCACCTTTGCCACAGACGACCCCGGCCATTAGGTCATTGTGGCCGCCCATATATTTTGTTGCACTGTGTATTACCAGATCGACCCCAAAGTCTAGGGGCCTTTGGTTGATGGGCGTAGCCAGCGTGCTATCTATGAGGACTTTTAACCGACGCTCCTTAGCAAAATCAACTAATTTTTCCAGATCTAGCACATGCAGATGGGGGTTAGTCGGTGACTCGGTGAAAATGAGACGAGTTTCGGGGCGCACCGCCTCGGCTAGCGCACCCATATCACCAGGTTTAACCAGCGTAGTTTCAATGCCAAATTTGGCCAAGCTGCGACAAAACTTAGCCGTCATCCGATAACAGTCTTCCATTATGATCAAATGTTGTCCACTGCGCAACATCGCATAGAGCACAGAGGTGATCGCGCTCATACCCGAAGAAAAGAGCAAGGCCTCTTCCGCATTTTCCAATGAGGCTATTTTACATTCGGCCACCCGCTGAGTCGGGTTGCCATAACGGCCATATTCGTAGAGGTTTTTTTCTCCACTCTTGAAAGCTTCAAATTCATCCAGATTGTTAAAAGTAAAAGTGGCCGTTTGGGCAATGGGATTTATGAGCGACTGAGCAAACTTATTGCGTTCCTCCCCGCCATGTACTGATCGGGTCGATTCACCGACAAAGCCATCATTGGTATTTTTCATTTTTGCTCGCCCAGTTAATGAACTAGCCCTTTCGAATCATTGCGTTCAAGGGTTTTGAGGATAGTCGACCGCACAATTTCAAAATCGGCATCCACCTCAATTGGCATATTGCGATAGGACGGCTCAACCCCGAATTCCCGCAGTCTATCTTCATGGTATTTCACTTTGAAATCGGGGAATTTTAGTCCATGCGCCGTCGAGATTACAATAACCCGGCTATCCGATTCTATTTTCCCCGCTGCAACCAATTTCGTTAATGCGGCTAGTGCCACCCCCGTATGCGGACAGGTAAATAGCCCCTTGCTATCGGCACGCGCACAGGCATTTGCCAATTCATTCTCAGTCGTCTCTTCGACAAGCCCATCGAATTTTTGCAATGCACGAATCGCCCGATCCTTACTGACAGGATTGCCGATTTTAATCGCACTTGCCAAGGTGTCTCGCGCGGTTTGCGGTTCAAATTTTTCGTAACCGGTAAGATAACTGCGGAAAAGTGGATTGGCATTGGCGGCTTGCGCTACAACGAGCCGTGGTATTTTATTAATCAACCCCATTTCTTTTATTTCAAGAAATCCTTTCCCCAACGCACTTACATTGCCCAAATTTCCGCCAGGTATGACAACCCAGTCCGGCACTTCCCAGTGAAATTGCTGCAATAACTCAATGGCTATCGTTTTTTGTCCTTCAATACGCAAGGAATTCATTGAGTTTGCCAGATAGATATTCTCCCGCTGACTGATCTGCTGAACCAACCGCATACAGCCATCAAAATCGGTGCGCAAAGACAGCGTAAGAGCTCCATTGGCAATGGGCTGGATTAGTT
>DQLG01000864.1 GCA_015660315.1 Candidatus Latescibacterota bacterium | reverse complement strand
TATACGCGCTGACTTTTGGTCGGGGCGAAAAGCGACTCTTCATCTCCCGCCCGCACGCGCACGAACCCGCCGGTGCCGCCGCCTGTATGGAACTGGCTAAGGCATTGGCGGGTTGGCGCGATTATGGTGTGCGCAACGCGGCTTGGCGAGCATGGGTTTTAGCGCATTTCTCAATCACCCTAGTACCGGACGCCAATCCCGGCGGCAGTGCGCGCGCGCCGGTTGAATTTTGGGATGGTACGGAGATTGCGAATGAGCAGTTTTTCCTGTGGATGTTCGGGGAATCGGGGGAGCAGAAGGGTGCGCGTTTCCCGCGGGTGGACGCTTGGGATATGCGCGAGGTCGTGGCCCCCGCGCTAATCGGAATCGCCTACGAGCAATTAGAAGAGTTTCTCTATGTCGAGCCAAACCGCGATTATCGCTCAACGTTTTTCCGCTCCTTCTTCACACTGGATGAGGCGGCCACCTACGATGTCTGGCTAGATCTGCACCAGACCGAGTTTCTAAGCTCCGACCGTAACACCGCACTTTTCCTACCGACTTGTCAGGAAGAACTGTCGCTGGGGATGCAGACTGAGCATCTTTCGTTGGCTGAGGAGATTATGGCCTGCTGGCGGCAGGCCGGCGCCCGGCCGCGCGAGCGGGCCGAGATTCCCTATCGCAACAATGACGTGCAGCGCAATTTGCTGAATGCTGTATGGCGACCGATTTGCGAGCGGATGGTCCACATCGTCACCGAGGTGCAAAACAACAATCCGGCGACTCCGGTGGAGGATCAGGTGCGGTTACAGATTATGGCGGTGCTCGCAACACTGGAATGGATGGCTTGAATCCTATGCGCAGACAGCCGCGTCGGCGCTCCAGCGGTTGAAGACGACCTGTTCTTCCAAGGCCAGCCGGTCGCGGGTGTCGCGCCAGAGTTGCTCCCATGCGACGGGGTCGCTTAATACGTTTTGGGGTTGTGCCTTGCTGCGGGCGATAAAGCCTGGGAAGATATCGCGGCCGGTGGTTTGGCCGATGGGGTTGTAGCGCAGGTCGAAGCTCCAGCGCACGTCGTCGCTATGGTTCGAAAGCGAACCGTGGATGGTATGGCGGGTTAGGAAGAGCACGTCGCCTGGTTGCATCGGCAACGGCATCGCCGAGTCCATATCCATCACCTGTTCGGGGACGCGCAGGCCGCGGTGGCCCGGGCAGTGGGTGTACGTTCCTTGGCGGTGGCTATTGGGCATGATCTGCAGACAGCCGTTTTCGATTGTTGCTTCGTTGAGCGGGAACCACACTGTCAGCACATTAGACGCGTCGGCTTCGGGAAGGACCACGCCGCTGTCTTGGTGCCAACTGGTGGCAGTGACCAGGGCTTGGCTGTTGTGGTCTTTGGGCACCAGGTGTTCGGGCGGCTTGATGCGCACGTGCTGCACGGGGTTGGACCAGATCTCAGGGCCGACGATAGATTCAGCCGCGTCGAGCAGGGCCGGGTTGCTCAGGCAGCGGAAGACGGCCGGTCCGGCCCAGAAGGGCGTGTCGGCCTCGATGCCGTTTTGCGGCAGCGAGAAATCGAAATACTGCGCGTGCACTTCGCCGCTGTCGACGACGATTTGCGTCAGGCGTTTGCCGAAGGGTAGGTCGTTGTAGGTGGATTCGATGTGCCCGGCTGCATGGAGCTCATGTGCGAGCTTGTCGAGAACGCCGTGGTATTCGTCGATGATGGGCTGGATGACCTCTTCGACGTCGAGCATGCCCCGGACCAATAAATACCCTTCTTCTTTGAAGTGGGCGAGTTGTTCGCGGCTTAAGAATGGCATATTATTTTCCTTATTAAATAACTAAAGCTGAGTGCGGGCGGTCCGGTTTTGAGGTGCGAGATCCGGGCGTTTTTAGACCCCCAGACCATCGCCCCTCAGGTCGCCTTCGCGACCACTGCCCCACCTTGTTCGACCAGGCCCTTTTTCCACCACCCCGCTCCCCCCAACGCCCTGTGTCGCACTCCGAAACTGGACCTGGGTAACTTGAGTGGTTTCTGCTATTATAAATAAACAGATTGAAAATCCACTTTAATAAAAGGAATGTCAATTATGGATTTTCCTCAGTTGGATCCGGCGTTGATGCTGGAGCGGTTGGCGCCACCTACGGGCAAGGCGCGTATGGTGCTCGACACCGATACGTATAATGAGATTGATGATCAGTTTGCTGTCGTGCAAGCGCTGATTTCGCCCGATAGGCTTGCGGTGGAGGCGATTTATGCTGCGCCTTTTGACAATAATCGATCCTCGGGGCCAGGCGACGGGATGGAGAAGAGCTACCAGGAGATCTTGCGGCTGTTGGATCGTTTGGATGTTTCGCCGGATGGTTTTGTCTTTCGCGGTTCGACGGATATCCTGCGGGGGGAAGAGCCGCTAGAGAGTGAGGCGGTTGACGATATGATCGCCAAGTCGAAAGAGGGCGACAGCCCACTCTATGTGGTCGCGATCGGCGCGATTAGCAATGTGGCCTCGGCGCTGTTGAAAGATCCGTCGATCGTCGAGCGGATCGTCGTGGTTTGGCTCGGCGGTCATGCGCATTCTTGGCCGACGGCACACGAGGTTAATTTGCAGGGTGATCTCAAGGCGGCGCAGGTGGTTTTCGACAGCGGTGTGCCCTTTGTGCAGATCCCCTGTTTCCCGGTGGCCTCACATCTGCTGACGACGCTGGCGGAGTTGGAGCGTTTTGTGCAGGGGAGGGGGGCCATTGGCGATTATTTGGTCGAGATTTTCACGGCCTATTCCAAGGACCACTTCGCTTATTCCAAGGTCATTTGGGACATCTCGGCAACCGCCTGGCTACTCGACGCGTCATGGGTGCCGAGCGATGTGGTGCATAGCCCGATATTGACGGATCAGTACACCTGGAGTCACAAGCCTTCGCGGCATTTTATGCGGGTAGCGCGCACTGTGCGGCGCGATGTGATCTTTCGCGATTTGTTCGAGAAATTGGCGAAGCGGGCGGGATCATGAAGAATGGGACGTTGCGCCGGTTGTAGTCGCTTATTAGCCTATAAATATGGCGACTCTTATTCTCAGTGAAAAACCCAGCGTCGCGCGCGATATCGCCCGCATCCTAGGTGCGCAAAAACGCGGCCAGGGCTATCTCGAAGGCAATGGCTATATCGTCACCTGGGCCTTGGGCCATCTGGTGCAATTCGCCGAACCGGACGAGTACGGTCCGCCCTGGAAAGGGCGGTGGTCCTTCGGGCAATTGCCGATGATTCCCGAGAAGTGGAAGCTCAAGACCTCGGGCTCGACGGCCGATCAATTCCAGATCGTTAAAAGGTTGCTCAACGACGCCGAGACCAAGGAAGTGGTCTGCGCAACGGACGCCGGTCGCGAGGGCGAGAATATTTTCCGGCTGATCTACCAGCACGCCCGCTGCAAAAAGCCCTTCAAGCGATTGTGGATTTCTAGTTTGACCGACGAGGCGATCCAGGGCGGTTTTGCCGCCTTGCAAGAGGGGGCTGCTTTTGACGCACTGGCCGACGCCGCCCGGGCCAGGGGCCAGGCCGATTGGCTGATGGGCATGAACCTGACCCGCGCTTACACCGTGCACAACAATGTGCTGTGCACGATAGGCCGGGTGCAGACGCCGACCTTGGCGATGATCGTCAAACGCGACGCGGTGATCGCCGATTTCAAGAAGGTCTATTTTTACGAGTTGGTCGCCGGGTTTGAGGAGGGCTTCGCGGCCAAATATACCAAGGACGGCCAGACCCGGATCGAGAAGAAGGAAGAGGCGGAACGGTTGCACCGCCAGCTCAGCCCGAATAAGATGGGCAAGGTGCTCAAGGTCGAGAAGAAGATCAAAAAGCACCGGCCTCCCGCGCTCTACGACCTCAACAACCTGCAGCGCGACGCCAACCGTCGTTTCGGTTTTACCGCGGCGCAGGTTCTCGAATACGCGCAGGCTCTCTACGAGACGCACAAGCTCATTACCTATCCGCGCACCGAGAGCCGTCATATCTCCGAGGATATGGTGCCCGAGTTGCCGGGTATCCTGCAAAAGCTCGAACATCCGCAGGCCCCAGCCGCGCTGGCGCGCTTGCGAGGAGGCCACAAGCTCGGTAAGGCTTATGTCGACCGCACAAAACTCACCGATCACCATGCGATAATCCCCACAGGACAACGAGCTGCGCCCAATTTGTCACCGGCCTTGAAAAAAGTCTACGATTTGGTGGTGGCGCGCTTCGTCGGTGTGTTTCTGCCCGACCAGGTCGTCGAGGAGACGACGGTGACCGTCGATATCGGCGGCGCGATTTTCGTCGCCAAAGGGTCGGTGGTGTTGGAGGAAGGGTGGAAGGTTGTCGAATCACGGCGCGGGGGCGAGGAGAAAAGCAAGGGGAGTGATAAGGAGGGGGAGGACGAGGATCAGCGCCAGGCGATTCCGTCTTTAGAGCAGGGCCAGGAAGTCCATATCAAAAACATGGACGTGGTCGAAAAAGAAACGAAGCCGCCCCGGCCCTATACCGACGCCACGCTTTTGGCGGCAATGAAAAATGCCGGTCGTGAAATCGAGGACGACGAGTTGGCCGAGGCGATGAAGGAATCGGGCTTGGGTACTCCGGCGACTAGAGCCGAAACGATAGAAAAATTGATCCGCACCGGCTATGTACTGCGCGAGAAGAAGTCGCTCAACGCGACCGAAAAGGCCAAAGCGCTCATCGGTTTGGTGGCCGAGCCGATGCGCAGCCCAGAATTGACGGCCGAGTGGGAACAGCAGCTCAAAGAGGTCGAGGATGGCCAGCGCCCGGTTGCCGAATTCTACGAAGGTATCGCCGATTTTGTGCGCGACCTGGTGCCCAAGATCCAACAGGGTCCAGCGTTGTCGCCCGAGCAGGCGGCGCAGGCACGGGCGGAACAGGGTGGCGGCAGGGGCAAAAGCGGTAAGAAAGGTCCGGGTAAAGAGATTGGTTCATGTCCTAAATGCAAGGAGGGTAAGGTCGCAGAAAACGCCAAGGCCTATGGTTGCAGCCGCTATCGCGAAGGTTGCGATTTTACGATCTGGAAGACGGTGGCCAAAAAGAAGCTGTCGGAGAAGCAGGCGCAGTTGCTAATGGCCAATGGCCGCACGGAGCAGATGAAGGGTTTTACTTCCAAAGCAGGTAAGAAGTTCGAGGCGCGGCTCAAGTTTGACGACAATTTCAAAGTGGTTTTTGAATTTGACGACGGCCCGAGGAACGGGGCTGCGGGGGGGCAAGCTAAGGGGCGGTCCGGTGCCGCGCCGGGCATGCCGCGGCGTGAAGGACGAGCATCGGTGAGAGATCAAGGGCCGCCGCCGTATCCAGAGGACCAAGAGCCACCACCATTAGGGGCGCCGTATCCCGAAGAGCAGGGACCGCCACCTGCACATGGCGATAATTCCGCGGCACCTGCGTCGAATGCATTTGCCCGCGACGCTTCGCCGTCTTCTGCGCACTCGCCTTCGCCGCCTGTGGAGGCACTCTCTCAACAGCAGCCGTCGCCCCGCAAAGCGGCGATAAGAACGTCCGGAGACCTCTCATGTCCCAAGTGCAATCAGGGCCAGATCATCGAGGGCAAGCGCGGATTCGGCTGCAACCGCTATCGCGAGGGTTGCGACTTTGTCGTGTGGAAGGAAATCGCGAGCAAGAAGCTGACTGAAAAACAAATTCAGACCTTGATCGCCAAGGGTAAGACGGGATTGATCAAAGGCTTTAAAAGCCGCAAAGGCAGTAAGTTTGATGCGCGTCTGAAGTTGGATGAGGGGTGGAAAGCGGTGTTCGACTTTGCCGATTAGGCGGGCGCTATGAGCTTTCTTATTTTGCGATTAATAGACCGAGTTGGCGATTTCCGCGCACCAGTTCAATGAGCATTCGGGCCTTCGTATTCGATCTCTATGGCACGTTGATCGAAGATCTGGGGCGCGACGGCTATGATGCGCTGTTGCGGCAGATGGCGGCGGTGCTTTTGCTGTCTGCAGATGGTTTCTCTGCTGGGTGGCGCAGGTGGGAAACCGACGGACGACGGGTGGTTTTGCCACGCTGGAAGAATGTCTGACGCATATCTGCAATGTGTTGGGCACGCAAGTCGACGCGGAGCGTATCGAAGCGGCGGTGGAGTTGCGCGTCAGTTGTATTTGTGCGAATCTACGCCCCCGCGATGATGCGGTCGAGACACTGACACGGCTGAAAGTTTGGGTCTGAAAACCGCGCTGATCAGCGATTGCGGCCTCGAAGTGCCGATGTTATGGAGCGAAATGCCCTTCGCCCCGCTCGTCGATATGGTGCTATTCTCCTCGCGGGAAGGGCATTGCAAACCGAAAGCGGCGAGTTGGCAGGGGCCGCGGGTCGCGGCGCTCAGCGATTTGATGGATTTAGTGGACTAGAACTTTTCGGGCACATCCTCAAAAAAAGAAAAGACCATGACCGATCGACCGAATATCCTTTGGTATTGCAGCGACCAACAGCGTTTTGATACGATCGCCGCGTTGGGCAACGCGCACATAAATACGCCGCGTTTAGACGCTTTCGCCCGCAAAGGGGTGGCCTTCACCCATGCCTATTGCCAAAGTCCGATCTGCACTCCGAGCCGCGCCAGTTTTCTCACCGGCACCTATCCGGGCGCGAACGGGGTTACCGGCAATGGCAATGAATTTTTCCCGCGCGAACAGGAGAGCCGGCTACTGCCGCACCGCTTGGCGAAAAGTGGCTACGATTGCGGGTTGGTCGGCAAGCTGCACTTGGCCAGCGCGGCGCATGGAGTGGAAAACCGGGTCGACGACGGCTATCGCTATTTCCAATACAGCCACGACCACAGGGGGGCACGCGTCTACGGGCACGACTATGCCGAGTGGGTGCGGCAGCAGGGTGGTGACGCCGACGAACTTATGGTCCCTTATCAGACCAAGAACTATCGCGAGGGCGCCCGGGTCGCAACTTTCGGTGGCTTATACGAGCCGACGGCAAGCGCGGACAATATTCCGCCGGACCTGCACCAGACGCGCTGGTGTAGTGAGAAGTCGATCGAATTTATCGACAAAAACCGCCGCGAGGACCAGCCCTGGATGCTCAGCGTCAATGCTTTCGACCCGCACCCGCCTTTTGACGCGCCGTGGGAGTATTCTCGCCGCTATGATCCGGAGACCCTACCCGGCGCGCATTTTGCCGCCAGCGACATAGAGCAGCAACAGCGGTTGGCTGCAGGTGGAATCGATTTTCAGTCGGAGGCGAAAGACCCGGCCGAATGGGAGGACAAGAAACTCCAGGCTTCTTATTACGCGATGATCGAGCAGGTCGACTGCGAGTTCGGGCGCATCCTCGACCATCTGGAGGCGACTGGCGAACGCGAAAACACCATTGTCGTCTTTATGAGCGACCACGGCGAGATGCTCGGCGACCACGGGCTGGTTTTCAAGGGCTGTCGTTTTTACGAGGGGTTGGCGCGGGTGCCGCTGATCGTCTCCTGGCCGGGGCATTTTTCCGAGGGCGTGGTGTCGGATGCGTTGGTCGAATTGATGGATCTAGCGCCGACCTTTTATGAAGCGGTCGGCGAAGAAGTGCCCTATTACGTGCAGGGCAAGTCGTTATTGCCGGTGCTCAAGGGTGAGACACAGGACCACCGCGATTTTGTGCGCAGCGAGTTCTACGGGGCAATCGATTATCCCGACCAGACGCACGCGACGATGTACCGCGACCGGCGCTGGAAGCTCGTCTCGTATCACGGCAAGGACCTTTACGAACTCTACGACCTACAGAGTGATCCCTGGGAGCATAACAACCTGGCTGACGCACCGGATCATCAGGCGGTTAAATGGGAGCTAGTGCGCAAGAGCTTTGACGCCACGGTACAGGCGCGTATGCCGACCGCGCCGAGGGTGATGCCCTTTTGAACATTGATCTTATCGATTTAGATCAATGGTGCACGATATCGCCTTAATACACACTACAGATAATGAACGGGTTGATGGGATCCAGGGCGGAGTGGTGGGTGTTTTCGAGATGACCTACGGAGTCGCGGTTATTATCTGACCGGTAGTTTTACGGAGTCGAATGCCGCTTTGTTCAGTGACATAGATCGCTATGTGGAATTCGAGCGCTATTTTCTTGCGATGTATCGAGATTATTTGCAACAACTCCACGATGGTGAACACGGTGATTTTGTTTACGACGAGCTCGCCAAGATTGGGTCGCAGAGTTCGGCGCTTCAAAGTCTGGCCGAGCCAGGTGCGGCGTTGTCGCCGATTGAGTTGCGCTATGAGTCGCAAATGGTTTAGGCTGCGGATAGAGGTCTCCTGGACCAGGTCCGCCGCCGCATCCGGCTTGCGCACCAGCTTGATCGTCTGGCGCTGGAGTGTTTTTGCAAACTCCTCGTATAAATCGTCGACGGCCCTTGTCCTCTGACCCGCTTTTACTGTAAAATGAAGGTCGGGTACGAAGTGTTTGCTTTTTTATAGAAATTAAGCGATTGAGGTGTTGGAAGGTGGATGGACGGCAAGAATAAAAAACACTTGCGATGGACAGAGTCGCGGATTAAAATAAATAAACGCGCGCTGAAGGGAGCCTCCGGCCCGCGGTAAGGGTTTAACCCACCTTTAACCCACCAAATTACATAGACCTTCTTTCAGCCTGATCGGGCGGGCACCAGGCGTAGCACGGAGAGGGTAGTATGTCTAATTCAATATCCCAAACTAAATCCGAGTCCGAGATCCGGCGCGAAGCCAGCGAGTTGTTTAAGGCCCGCATCTGCTTGTGAACGCATCCGCAAGTCCGCGCCGCGCTTTGCCAAGGTTACCGCCGCGGCGATTCTCGCTTCGAGCAGTGTGGTCGACACGCTGGAAACGGTGTCTCGTGAGCGCGGTTTCGCCAGTTGGCACGCAGTGCAAGAAGCCGGGCGAGTCGAGTCTGGAGCATTTAAAGAAGCAGGCCAAGAAGCTGCTCAAGGCGCACCAGGCCGGCAATGCGGAAGCGGTCTCGAGCGGATCGTCGCGCAAGGCAGCAGTGGCGGCGAATTCACGCTTAACGACGCGCAGTTCGTGGTGGCGCGTGAATAGGACATCGATAGCTGGCCGAAATTGGTGGCAGGTTTTGCGACGGATGACGATAGCACGACCTTTAGTCACTATCAGCGCGATGCCGTGAACAGATGCACGGAACTTGCAGTCCGCCATTGCTCGTTTTTAATGTCATTTGACGCTGTACGCCGCGATACCGCCGTTATTGGCGACTAGGTCGAGGTCCATTTTGTGTGGCACCACGATATCGTAGGAGACCGACTAGGAATCGCGGCGTGGCCCCGTCGCCTTGATTGCGCCGTCCGTTGCTATACGGATCTCCCGCGCGATCTCTCTGGTCCGGTTTTCGTCGGTGTCGACCCGCACTTTGGCGCGGACGCGAATATAGTGTGGCCCCAGTCTTCGACGTGGATGCCTCTGGACCTCGCGTCGACGACGAGTTCGTCTTTGGACGTCAGTGTGAATTTTCGCGTCTGGCAGACATCGGCTAAGTAGAATCAGGGAATATGGCCTGCAGTTAGGATAGATTCGGGGAATGGTTATTTTGCCTTATAAAGGGGGGTGGTTATGAAAATCGTCGAAATTAGTTCGGTATTGTTGCAGCCGATGCCTTGGGTGTTGGTAAAGGTGAAGACGGATGATGGAATTGTGGGGATTGGGGAGGCGTATCATGGGGCGGGCGTGCATCAGATTGCGGTAGATGAGCGGTTGACCAAGACACTCATCGGGAAAAACCCGCTCGATGTCGACCGCTGTTTTCGCGATATGATGAAGGGCATGTCGGCGTCGGGCTATTATCAGGGGGCGGTGATGAGCGCAATCAGCGGGATCGAGATGGCGTTGTGGGATATCGCCGGGCAGGCGGTGGGGGTGCCTATTTGGCAATTGTTGGGCGGGCGTTTTCGCGATAAAGTTCGCGTGTACAATGATTGCCATGCCGGTAAGGACGAGACGCCGGCGGCTTATGCGGCAAAGGCCAAGGAGGTCGAGGCGCGGGGTTTTACGGCGATCAAATTTGACATAGATCCCCTGCCTTCGCGGCGCGACGCGTATAATCGCTGTATCAGCAACGACGATATCGCGCACTATGTCGCGGTGGTCACCGCGGTGCGCGAGGCCTTGGACTCGAACACGGATTTGGCCATTGATGCGCATTGGGCCTATGCGCCGGTCGACATTCTCAAAGTCGCGCATGCGTTCGAAGATTTGGGTCTGTTGTGGTTGGAGGACCCGATTCCGGCGGAAAATGTCGAGGCGATGGCGATGGTCAAAAACAGCACCAAAACGCCGATCTGCACGGGGGAAAACTTTTATACGCGCTTTGGCTTTCGCGAACTGATCCAGTCGCAGGCGGCCGATATCGTCTCGCCGGATATGGCCAAGGCGGGCGGGCTGTTGGAGGGGCGGCGGATCGCGGATTTCGCGGATATGTACTATATGCCTTTGGCGCCGCACAATATCTGCGGGCCGATCGGCACTTTTGCGATGACGCATGTCTGCGCGGCAGTGCCCAATTTTCTCGCGTTGGAGTTTCATCACTTGGACAATGCGCTTTGGTCGGATTTGGTAAAAGAAGGGCCGTTGATTGTCGATGGGCATATTGCGACGGGGGAGAAGCCTGGTTTGGGAGTGACGCTGGACGAGGGGGTGGCGAAGGCGGCGGCGAAGGAGGATTTGGGCTTTTTTTCGTGAAGGGGCAGTGGAGGTGGTGGAGTGATAAGTTTATAAAATCCATGGAAAGGTTTTTTATGGTTACAATCATCATCTTTTTAGCTAAATACACAGTTCACTATCCATAGAAGGATCCACCTTGTCATCACCGCTGGCTCTACCCGAAAACTACGACGTCCAGGCACATATGCCCGCCCACCAGGTGCACGGGCGCGTTTTTCACGCTACCATACCCGCGGTCCAACTGGCCTCTGAGCTGATGGCCAACGGCACACCCGCCGGCATCGCCGAAGCCGCCGATATTTTCCGTGCGGTACTCACCTGCCAGGAAGTGCGCGAGACCGATCCACACCTCGGCAATTTTCGCTGGGAGTTGGAAGACGAAGTCGTCGAAGATCTCAACGCCGTGCAGTTCGTGCTCTTTTATTGCATTCCCGTGCTGTGCAAAACACCGGACGCACTGCCCCCGGACTTGCTTGCGGCCATGCGCCGCGCCATTGCACTGGGTTTGCAGGAAATCGCGCGCATTGACGTGGCCCCGACTTATACCAACATCGTAATTAAGGATATCGTTAACTCTTGCCTCGGCGGCCAGTTGTTGAACGACGAGACCACAGCTCGACGTGGTCGGGAAAAACTGGTGCGCTGGATGGCGCACGTCGACACCTACGGCTTGCCTGCCGAATACAATAGTCCCAACTACGCCTCCGTCGCCGTGCGCGTGCTGGGCCGCCTGGTCGAATTGACCGAGGACGAACATACCCGTATCCGCGCCCGCACCATGCTCGCTCGCCTCGGCCTTTCCGCCGCGCTGCACATACACCCCGGTACTGGCAATTGGGCAGGTCCTTTCAGTCGCGCCTATAGCCATGCCGTTTTTAATGCCGATGCTTTTAATGTTGACAATGTGCGTGCGTGGCTGGACGACGGACAATTGCCCGCCTGGATCGGCGACCTGTTACAGCGCCCTGACGTGCCGGAGCAAATAGACGAAACGGCCCACGGCGAAGAGCCGGTGGCACTGAGCACCTATCACAGCCCCTCTTTCAGTTTGGGCGTGGCTTCCTGCGAGCTGAAGACCCAGGAAGTAATTTTCATTGCCTTGCAGTCCTGTGTATTCCACGCGCAGTATCGACGCCCGGACAGCGCGCGCAGTGGTGTGCTCTTTTCGCGCTATATACTCGACGATCAGTGGCTCAGTTTCCAGACGACGCCGTCGCGCGAGCCGGGCCAGGTCGTTCCCGAAGAAGGGCACTTCTATGGCGTGCACGAGCGGGGGCGCGCCATTGGCCTCTACGCACCGCGTGGTCTCGACGCCTGGACGCGGCGCACGAGCGCTAAGGCCGTAATGGTGTGGGCCGAGATTGAGCAGGTCGATGAGATATGGATCGGCCAACATAAAGTAGACGTGCTGCCGGCTGAGGTGTCTCGGGGCGAGGTGGTCGTCGTCGGTAGCGGTGGTTTGTGGACGGCGGTCTTGCCATTGGAACTGACGGACCTGGGTGGCGGCGCTCCCATTCGCCTGGTCGAACTGGACGGTCATCTGGCCTTGGAGATGTACAATTATACGGGACCGGCGAAAACCTTCTGGGAAATGGCCAAACCCGGCTCTTTTTATCAGGGGCAGCCGCGCTGCGGTTTCTACTGCGAATTGGCCGAGCGTACCGACCATGCCAGCGCTGCCGATTTTGCCGCTAAGGTAGCGAGCGGCACGCTCGTTGACGAGGCGGTTCCGCCGGCCACCTATGTCGCGGGCGGCGAGCGCGCATTGCGTGTAGAATACGTGCGCGACGACCGCGTGCTCGGCATCGAGGTCGATCTGTTCGAGTGGTCGTTAAAGCGGCGCTGGACCCAGGACGGCCCGTTAAGCTGGCCGATGCACGAGTCGCCCTATGCTCGGCAGAGCGCTTCTGGGCAAGTCGCCATCGGCGGTGCGACGCTCACCTGCGACAAGGGACCGATATGGCTTTGCGCTTGTCCGGGGGGCAAAAGGTATATTGCCGCCTACAGTGGGCCGGAGATGACCTCGCTCAGGTTGCAAGTGCCTGGTGATGTCGTCGAGTTGGCTGAGATGGGCGCGGGTATTGTGGTTTGGGACGAGGGTGAGGTGACGGTAGAAGCGATACGGCCTTCTTGATCGGGTGCGGCTTTTGAGCGTCGATGGGCATCCCCCAGCTTGCCGATGTTATCTTGATAGCCTGGTGATCAATGGGACTGCAGTTAGAGCCCAATTTCGATATGGCGGAGTGTTTCGCGCCGGAAAAGAATAGCTGCCCATTGGTACCGGGATGTTTGTTGAGCACGGCGCTTGACGGGGCGAAGGCGGCATTTTTGGCGGAGTTGGATCGCTATAGCGTTGAAGATTTGATCGCGACAAAGCGCGATGGCTTATTGGCAATAGGAGCGGCGGCATGAAACAGGTGCAGATCGGCGACGAAGAAATTAGGCGGATGGTGACGACATTTTATACCACTGTGCGGCAAGACGATTTGCTCGGGCACATTTTTGAGCATCGCTTTCAGGGGCAATGGGCGCCGCATTTGGATCGCATGTGCGACTTTTGGTCCGGGGTGCTAAATGCGTCGGGCCGCTATCACGGCAATCCACAGCAGGCGCATGCGGGGCTGATGGTCGGCGCCGAACATTTCGACCGATGGCTAACGCTATTTGCCAAGACGCTAGGTGAGTTATTCGATGCGGAGACCGCAGCTTTGATCTACGAGCGAGCGAACAGGATGCGCAGCGTATTAGAATCAGTGGTCCTAGGCGGTCCGGCGACGGGATTGATCTTCAGCCCCGCAGCCTCACCCACTGACCTACTTAGTCGCGGACAACAGCCAAAGAACGAGTAGTCCGCCGCCCGTCGGTTTCGAGCAGCAGATGGTAGACACCGGTGCCGACGAGCTTGCCCGAGAGGTTGCGACCATCCCAGGTGGCGGCGTGGCCTTCGCGCGCGGCGCGAGTGCCGAGGTCTTGTTGCCAGACCAAATCCCCGGTGGTCGAGAAGATGGAGAGGCGGGTCTCGGCGCTTGGCGAAACGAGGTCGAAGACTAGCCGGGTCTGTTGGTGTTCGTTGGGATGGAAGGGGTTGGGATAGTTGGGGCGCAACGCGGTGGCGACCGCCGGGGGTGCGTCGGTTAAATCTGGATCGAATTCCACTTCATATAAGTAATCGTAGGCGAAGCCCGAGTTTTCGGCGGAGGAGATGACGAGCACGACCTCGTCGTATTGGTCCCAGCCGACGACGCGGACGGTCGGGTCTTGAACCGGGCGGACCTCGACGCTGTCGGGGCCGATGAGCAGCAGGCTGCGGCTGAAGTCGCCGCGGCGGGCGTCAAAGGTTATGGTGACACCGCCGGAGCGCAGTTGCGGTTCGAGGCGCAAGTAATCGCTGCCGGTGGCGTCGAGGTCGCTGGAGTCGCGCACGGCGAGGTTTTCGCTGAGCGTGATGTCGCGAGTCGGCACGGTCGAGTATTTGAAGCCTTCGGCGTAGAAGCCCTCTTGATAACGGGGGCCGGTGAAATAGTTCCAGATGCCAAATTGGCCAATGGCTACGCCCAAACCGCCGGGCTCGACCTGGCGGATGGCCTGGTCGAAGTGTTCAAGGCGCGCGCTGCTGCGCCGGGCCAACTCTTGCCAGATCTGCAGGTTGACCTCGCGGCCATAGCGCTGGTCGAGGAAGTGCGAGAAGATCGAGGTGCCGTAGATGTGAAAACCGCCGAGGCGACTGCCGGAGTTGAGGGCGCGGTGCGGGACATCGAGGAAGCTAGGCAGATATTGCAGATAGTCGTCGACGTGCGGGTAGGCGACGTCCTCCATCCAGGTCGAGGTCGATTCCTGCCACCAGATGCCGTCATTGCCCTGGTAGTAGCCGAATTGTATCGCATGGTGGAACTCGTGCGCGATGGTCACGCGCAGCGCGTCATTGCCCTTGGTCTGTTGGTAAATCGGGTTGGTGTAGTCGTTGTCGAGTTCGAGATAGCTATAAGTGGTGTTGCCGCTTTCTTCGGGATAGGTGAAGCCGTAGGCGGCGCCGCGTCCAAGGTCGCTAAAGTAGACGTCGTATTCGTCGCCACTGAGGCCATTGTCGGAAGGGGGTGCGTTATAACCCAATTCGTCGATCTCGAGGATCCAGGTGCTGTCGAGGATCACGGCGGCCAGGTCGATATAGTCGGAGACGCCGTTGCCGTCGAGGTCCTCGGTCGGCACGGCTTCGGAGCCTTCAGTGTCGTAGTGCAGCAAGAAACAGCCGGAGGGCGAGAGCGTTTCCTGCTGTTTGTTGGGGCGGCGTTGCACGAGTTTGCTGAGCCGTCGTTGGTCGTCTACGCCGAGCTGCGCTATGGCGTTTACGGCTTGCACCAGTTGTGGGGTGCCGCACAGGGCGCGAGTATGCGTTTGGCGATAGGCGGTGGGTAGGGCGTCGGGGGCGCGCAGGCTCTGGACTTGATAGATTAAGGCCGTTGCGAGGTCGAGTTCGCCGGATTCGTAGGCGGTTTCTATCGAGGTTTTGGCTTGCAGCGGCAGGACGAGAAAAAGAAATGCGGCTAGGCTTTTGGCTATCATAGATCGCTTTGCATTAAGTAGTGGATAGTTAAACAATAATAATGGCGAAGGTGATCTGGCGCCAAAGCCTTTTAAAACTACGTACGCTCTATTCGATCAGTTCAAAACTCAGCGTGCGCTCGCCGACCCGGCGGTCGAAGGCCAGCGCCGTGCGCACGTCTGCCTGAAAGACGACGACGATCTCGCGTTGACCGTGGCCGTGTCTTCGCCTAGCAGCCCGAGCACCATGTCTTTGGGATGGTAGCGGTCGTACATGACCATGTTGTTATGGGGGCCGCCGGTATTGCCGAAGTCGCTACCCTCGTCGTCAAAATTGATGTCCAAGACGGCTTCGCCGCGCAAATTCCAGACGCTGTCGGTTGCTGCGTCGCGGAAGGTCAGCAGCGAGAAGTCGGCGCTTTTGTCGGTTGCGGCCGGGGCACTCGGGCGGAAGATGGGCTCTTTTTTGCTCCTGCAGGCCGATACGAGCAACGCTGCATACAGGCATATGATGCGGTACATGGCCTACCTCCGTATGGCCTGAAATCAGCTGCGGCGTTGCTGTGCCTCAGTGAAGTATTTACATTGCCTGCGTCATAAAATCCAACTGGAGATACTCATGGACCTGACTAAAAGACCCCGGCGTCTGCGCCGCTCGGAAGCTATGCGCAGCCTGGTGCGCGAGACGAGCGTGCGCGTCGATGACCTGATCTATCCGATGTTTGTTACCGAAGGCCAAAAGACGCGCGAGCCGATCGACTCAATGCCCGGGCAATTTCGTTTTAGCGTCGATGAACTGGTGGCCGAATGCCAGGAGCTCAGGGATTTGGGTATCCCGGCGGTTAATCTCTTCGGTTATTCGACCGAGAAAGACGATATGGCGAGTAAATCCTACGATCCGGAGGGGCTGATCCAGCGGGCAGTGCGCGGCATTAAGGCGCAGGTGCCCGAGCTTTGCGTGCAAACCGATATCGCGCTCGATCCTTATACTAACCACGGCCACGACGGATTGGTCGTCGATGATGAGATTATAAACGACGAAACGGTAGAGGTTTTATGCAAGATGGCGCTGTCGCACGCCGAAGCCGGGGTCGATTGGGTGGCGCCATCGGATATGATGGACGGTCGAGTGGGCGGTATTCGCCAGGCGCTGGACGCAGAGGGGCATACCAATGTCGGCATTTTGGCCTATTCGGCTAAGTATGCCTCGTGTTTTTACGGGCCGTTTCGCGGCGCGTTAGACTCGGCGCCGAAGAAGGGCGACAAGAAGACCTATCAGATGGACCCCGCCAATGGTCGCGAGGCGCTGGTGGAGATCGCGCTCGATATCGAGCAAGGCGCTGACGTGGTGATGGTCAAACCGGCGTTGGCCTACTTGGATGTGATCGCGGCGGCGCGCGCGGCTTTTGATGTGCCGATCGCCGCGTATAATGTCTCGGGAGAATTTGGCATGATTACGGCGGCGGCGGAGCGGGGGTGGGTCGATCGAGAGAAGGCGATTATGGAGATGTTGACTTCTATTAAGCGGGCGGGAGCGGATATGATTTTGACGTATTTTGCCAAAGAGGTGGCGGGGATATTGATGAAAACGAGGCCAAGGAATTAGCTGCAATTTGGATGGATGAGAAATTTTTTGACACAGAAAGAAAAACGTGCCACCGGCTGAAAAGTTGGTGGCACGTTTTTTCTTATTTGTAGGATCTAAAGCCCCAAGTACAGATCCCGCCCCTTGGCTAACGCCTCGATCTTGCGGTCGGCGATCGAGCGTTTGAGCATCCAGAAACCGCAGTCGGGATGGATATACTGGATGCGATCGGGACCGGCGGCGTTGACTGCGGCTGCGATAGAGCGGGCGATCTCTTCGGGGGTTTCGATGTGGTTGACCTTGATGTCGACGACGCCGATGCCGATGCCGATGCGCGGGTCTATTTCTTTTAGCACGTCGAGGTCGCTTACCGGGCGGTGCGCCAATTCCAATACCAAATGATCGGTGTGTAATTCATTGAGAAAAGCCAATAGCGCTTTCCACTCGCCCTGCTGGATGGTTTGGCCGCCGTAGTTGCCGAAGCAGAAGTGCACGGCGGTCTTGGTGCCCTCGTCGGCTTGGTCGAGCACGGCGTTGATCGCGCGGGCGGCGAGGGGGCCGTCGGCGGGGTTGCCGGGGATATTGGCCTCGTCTATCTGGAGGCAGTCGCAGGGCAGGCCGCGCACTTGCTCGGCGAGGACCTGGGCGACACCCATCAATAGCGCCTCGAAATCGCCGTAATGGTGGTCGAGTAGGGTGCGAGCCAGCATATAAGGGCTGGTCAGCGTGAACTTGAACGGACCGCCGGCGACGGCACCGGCGCGGGCGCAGTCAGAGAGTAGGTCGAGGCTACCCTCAGAAAGCTCGCTGTCGACCACTGCAGCGGGTTTGGCACGGAAACCCATGCTCTGCTTGGCGGCGAACTCCTCGGTCTCGCTGCGGCCGAAATCGGCGCGGGTCCCGCCCATCGGCCGGACGAAGTATTCGATCATACCATTGGTGTCGGGGTGGTTGGTGTCGAAACGGTAGAGTTCGCCGTCGGTGGGTAAGTCGATACCGGCCTGGCGCTGCGTGTCGAAGACGACGCGGGTGGCGTCGATAACGCCCTGTTCAGAAGGCAGAGCTTGCAGCCATTCAGGTACGGGATAGGAGCCGACGGTGGTGGTCTGGATGGCAGGAGTGTTGGGCATGATTTTCCTCGGGTAGATATTGAAAGAACGGGAATATCAAATAAAGTTTTTGTGCCGCCGGCGCAATATTTAGCGGATCGATTCCAATACTACATGTAAACCGCGGTGATCGCTATTCGAGACTTTGACGACCTCGGCGGAGACGGTGCGAAAACCCTTGTGCAGGACGGCGTCGATACGTGCGAAGGGCAGCGAGGCGTGGTAGGTATAGCCGAAACCGAAGCCGGCTTCGGTCCAGGCGTCATTGAGCAGGTCGCGCAGTGGGCGGTTGGAGCGGTAGATCGGCGTCGAGTTGAGGTCGCCGCCGAGGATTACGGGATGGTTGGTGGCGGCTATTTCCTTGGCCAGGATCTCGGATTGTTGTAAACGGAGTTTGGATGAGCCGAAAAGCACCCGCCCGCCCTGGACTAGGGGCAACGATTCGAGGTGTACGGTGTAAAGGTCAACGGGCACTTCTTCGTAATTGATGCGGACCCGCGGGAAGTAGCGGATCTGGCGGGCCCAGGAACGGGCGCGAACGGAAGGCAGGGTTTGCATGGGTGTTTTGCTCATGACCAAGCTGCCCATGCCGGCGTCGCGGCGCAGGATCTGAAAGTAGATGTGGTAGCCCAGTTGTTTGGCGAGCACTTCCCAGCCCTTTCTGTGGCCGACATAGGCTTCTTGCATCAGGACGATGTCGAAATCGCCCGAGGCGAGGATCCCGATAAATTCCTCCGGGGATTCCATGCCGATGTTTTGCGTGTAGATGTGTAGGTAACCCGCGCGATCGGGTGGGGCTTGAGCTGCGGGCGAAGTGCCCATGGTGCTAAAGGTTTCGCCGATAATTAGTAAGGCGGCGAGGCCGGGCAGGATGGCGATCGGAATTTCCTCGCGCAGGATGGCGAGTGCAGCGACGGCGACGGCGAGGACCAGTAGCATCAGGCGCAGAAAGGGCTGCGCGGCAAGGACCTCGAGTTCGATAAGGGCATTGCCGAGCAGATAGGGCAAGGCCGTGAGTATGAAGAGCACGGCGGCGGTGCTCCAGAGAAGGATGGGCGGGCCGTTATCTTCGTAGTGATCTTTGCGTGGGCGTGGGCGTGGGCGTGCGCGCGTTGGGCGTCTGGCCATAGTATGGTAAATATAAGCACTTCTGGTAGACTAGCTGTGGGGCGGCCCAGTTAAGACTATATCTTGGCTCATTCTCGCCCGCCATCCCTGGCGGGCTCCGAGGGTGTTGCCTTGATGTTGCTGTCCTGCAAAATCGGGGCAACAATCTGCAACGTGTACTCCTCATCTTACATTATTTAAGCAATGTCATTTTCCGCGCTTGACGTCTTTCCCCTTGACGCAATTCCACAAAATAAGAACCACTGCCCGCCGTAATTCCGTTATCGCCTCGACCGTCCCAGGTGTAGCGGTGCTCGCCGGCCTGCAATACACCGGCGAAGAGTGTGCGGACCCGGCGCCCCAAGAGGTCGTATACGGTCAGTTCGACCGAGGTATGCGCGCTGGCGATCTCGAAGGGGATCAGTGTTTCAGCGTTGAAAGGATTGGGGAAGGCGAACCCGAGGTCGCTTCGCTCGGGCAAGGCGAGGCCCGTCTCTCCTTCGACCGCGGTGGGCACGGGCACTGGGGCATCGCTGAGCACCGCGATGCTCGATGGGGGCAGGCTGGTAGAGATGGGACCGGCTATGAACTGGTCGGTGTCGGTATCGTAGAAGAGTAGGCCGCCGGTATCGGGGTCGGAGAAGGTGCCGCGGTCGGCGACGATCAGGCGCTTGCCATCGACGGCGAGACTAGGCGTGAAGCCGGTGGAGTGGTTGGCGAGTTTGTCGCCAACAGTGCCGTTGGCCAGATCTACGGGAAAGACATGGTTGGCGAAATTTTCGTCGGAGACGATGACATAGGCTTTATTGGCGGAGGCCAAATCGAGGAAGTTGATATCGCCGCCGAGGGCGACTTCGGAGATGACGAGGCCCAGGCTAGTGCCATTGGCCAGGTCGAGCACTTCGATGCCACCGGCCATATCGCCGAAACCCGCAACTTCGGCGACAACGAGCCGATTGCCGGCGGCGACTACGCTGGTGGGATTGCCGGCGGATAGCAACCAGGCTTGTACGCCGTCGGTGTTCGGGTCCATGTCGACGAGCTGGTCGGTGTTGGTGTCGACGACGACTAGGATGCCTTGCGCGGCGGGTTTGAAACCCGCGTTGCGGTCTTGCAGTTGGCAGGCGATGTAGAGGCGGTCGCCGACGACGGCCATTTGTGACATCTCCGGTGCGCCGTCGACATCGGCGAACGCGCGGAGGTCTATTGTGCCGAGTTCACTGCCGTCCTGTGGGTTTACAATCAGCACTTGGGTATCGTCGTAGCGCGAGATGTAGGCCTTGCTCGGGGAGACGAATGCGATGTCGTGCGGGTTGGTGCCGTTGCCGGTTGAAAACTGCATCACCGGTGTGCGTGGGTCGCTTTCGTCGAGTACTAGCACATTGTCTTGGCCGAGGCGGTTGACGACATAGATCCGGCCTTGGTAATAGCGCACGATGGTATCTGAATGCAGATTGAGCAGGTTCGTTTGTGCTTCTGCGGCACCCGACGGCAAATAAGCGGCGCTACCGCTGGCGAAGTCGGTGGTGGTCACGAAGAGTCCAGATTGCGCGAGTGCACCGCTGCTAAGGGCGGAGAAGGTGATGAAGGTGAATAAAATGTTCACGGACGAGTCCTTTCTACGGAGTGAATAGGTTTTGCTTAATAGAGAGAAATAAGGCGCGGCCGGGCAGAGGATAACCCCAGAGATCGGCGATCTGGTTGTCGGTCAAGTTGCGCACTTCCCAGTTTAGGGCAGTGCGCGTGTTTAGGGCGATGCGCCCGCCGAGACCGTGCACCAGCCGTCTGGGCACAGGGCGCAAATTTGCGCGGTCCAGGTAGTGACGGCTTTCGCGGCTTAAAGCGTAGTGGGCGGAATGGCGGCCTTGTTCGATGTTCAGCCGAACTTCAAGCGCATGGCGCGGTGCGTTGGGTAGTTCGTTGCCGCGTTCGTAGGCGAAGCCGGAGCGGTTTTCCGCACGTTGGTAGGTGTAGTTGAAATCGATCCGGGTCCAGGCTAAGCGGGTTTGCAGGCGAGTTTCGACGCCGCTGAGTCGGGCGCGGCCGACATTGAGGGCGCGGGACACGGATTGGGAATTCTGCATAAAGCGAATCAGGTCATCGACCGAATTGCGATAATAGGCGATCTCGGCCAGGGATAAAAATCCCGCACCGCGATAGACTAGCCCGGCATCGGAATTGTTGCCGCGTTCGTTTTTGAGGTCGATATTGCCGATCACGGCGCCGCGGTTGCCGAAAAGCTCCTGGAAACTCGGGGGGCGTTGGCTGTGGCCGCGGTGGCCTTGTAGCGCGAAACCGTGGCCGATTTTCAGGCGCAAGCCCAGCCGCCAACTACCAAGCCACTGGCTTTTTTCGCGCTCTGGGGTTAGCTGGCTATAGACGGAGGCATTCGGGCCGCGGAAGCGGTCGTCGAGCCTTTTGGTCTGTACTCCGGCCATAAGCGACAAGCGCCGGAGCGGGACCTCGACTTCGCTTCCGAGTGCTAGCTCTAGGCGTTGGAATGGCGGTTCGATTTCGGTGCCTAGTCGGTTTTCCCGCCGCTGTTGATCGGATCGCAGGAGGTCTTTGGGTTGGAAGGTCTGGCGGCGGGTTTCCGCGAAGCTGGTGAGCAGCGCGCTCTTGGGTAGTAGGGTGTTGATTTCGGCACGCACGCCGTGCGAGCTGATGGTGTTGCGATTGTGTTGGGTACCGGCGCCGACCTCGCCGTGCAGGTTTTTGTACTCGCTTTCTTGGGTGAGACGGTAGGCTTTAAGGCGATAGCCCGCGGTGGCGAATAGTGGGCCGAAGAGTTCGACTTCGCTGGCTTGGCGGCGGGTGTCGTAGCGGGTGTGCAGCGATTGGTTATTGCTGATACCGGGGATGCCGCGGTGGTTGAGATCGAAAGTCGCGTAGGCCTGCAGGCGATGGCCGCGCCAGTCGCGTTGGATCTTGCTGAGGGCCCGTAGGCCGGCGAAGTCGCTATTGCGTCGGCGGGTATATTGGTCGTCGTTGGCGTTATATTCGGTACCGTTGTCGTCGAGAAAGCGGAAGTCGTTTTCGCTGGCGCCGTAGTTGAGTAGGGCGCTATAGCGATAGGCACGGCGGCGGCCGTTGATGTTCAGGCCAAGCTGACGGGTGCGAAAGGAGCCATTGCCCGCGCTCAATCGCAGATGGGGTTTGTCGCCGGGGGCGCGGGTGCGGATATGCACCACGCCGCCGATGGCGTTGCCACCAAAGCGGGCGGGCACGGCCCCGCGGTAGACGTCGATGCTCTCTACGCCGGCCAGTGGCAAGTCGCCGAGGTCTACGCCGCCGCCCTGTGCCTGGTTGAGCGGTATGCCGTCGAGGAAGACCAGCACTTGTTCGGCGGTGGAGCCACGGATTGAGACGGTGCTGAAGCTGCCCAGGCCGCCGTAGCGGCGAATCTGCACGCCGACCGCTTTTTCGAGCAGTCGAGGTAGGTCGATGCCGGCGCTACCCTCCTTGGCGAGGTCGATGCGTTCGACAAAGGCCGGTGATTCGGCCGAGTCGCCCGCCCGGCGAATCTGCACGACCATTTCGTCCATTAGCAGTGGGCGGGGTTCGAGGCGGATGGCCAGTAGGGTGTCGACGGGGGTTGTGATCTCGCGTTGGGTGGCAGTATAACCCAGATGTTCGATGCTGAGTCGCCAACGTCCGGGGGGCAGTTGTAGCGAGAATGCGCCGCCGGTATCGGAGTAGGTGGTCTGGGAAGGTGGTGCAAGGGCGGAGGCCAGTGACTCAACGCGGAGTAGGGCACTGGAAAGGGCAATGCCCGTGTCGGCGTCGCGCACCTGTCCACGCAGGGCTGAGGCCGGCGTGGACAGCAGCAACAAAATGCCGCAGCGCGTTATATGCTTACAAAAAAACCCCGGCCTCAGATGAGGGCGGGGCGGGGCAAAATTGGCTTGCACCGGTGAGTCGCCTTTCCTTCGAAGGTATGCTCGACCTTGTCGTCCAGGCAGGTCTCCTGACTTCCGGCTCTTCTTGCGTCCCCCCTTCCCAGTCATAGGACCAGTGGGTAGAACGGGGGCAAGGACGGACTATGTCCGTCGGCCGATCACAGTGGCGGGACCGCGGCAGATTCGCACTGCCTTCCCTATTCTCCGGGTTTACACACCCGGCACCTGGACCGATCTATGTTGCTGTAGTGGCCGCTATATTTGTGTTGCGGCCAGTGATCAAGTATGGAGCAAAAAGCGCCCTCGCGCCAGGGCAAAATGCAGTGGCCTAAAGGCGGATGCCGAGCTTCTGCATTGTTTTCAGTTGTTTAAGCCTTGCTTGAAGAGCGGCTCTTTACCACGACGATTGCATCGCCGCGACGGAGGCGGGCCACTTTTGCGGCAGGTGTTAGGTTTCCAATAATCTTGGCATCAGATCGACGAGATTGCAGGGCTGGTTGGTGGAGTCTAGTTGCGGGCCGATGAGTTTGTCCCAGCCGGTGGCGCAGGCACCCGAGGAACCGGGCAGGCTGAAGATGTAGGTACCGTTGGCGACGCCAGCGACGCAGCGCGACTGCAGAGTCGAGGCGCCGATTTCCTCGTAGGAAAGCATGCGGAAAACCTCGCCGAAACCCTCGATCTCCTTGTCGAATAATACGCTGAGCGCTTCGGGCGTGCCGTCGCGGCCGGTGAGACCGGTGCCGCCGGTGGTGACTACGGCTTGCACCTTGTCGTCGGCGATCCATTGGGATACCTGGGCGCGTAGCTGGTATATATCGTCGAGCCGGATACACTTTTCGTGCAGGGTGTGCCCCGCTTCAGTGAGGCGTTCGACTAAGAGCTTGCCGGATTTGTCGGTCGATTCGTCGCGGGTGTCCGAGACGGTGAGTATGGCGATGTTGACCGGGACACGTGCTTCAGACATGCGGATACCTCATGGTGATGGGGGTATTAATTCGATTTCGTAGAGTTTGGGCCACCATTTGCCGGTGACGAAGAGGCGTTTCTCTTTCGCGTCGTAGGCGATGCCGTTGAAGACATCGACTCGTCGGCCGTCGCGGTCCTCGTCGCTCAAGATGTCCGAGACGTCGATCCAGCCGACGACTCGGCCCGTCGCCGGGTCGATGCGGGCGATGGTATGGGTGCCCCAGATATTGGCGAAGACTTCACCCTCGACCCATTCCAATTCGTTGAGATCGCGGATTGCGCGGTCGGCGGCGGTGACGGTGACTCGACCGATTTCTTCGAAGCTGAAGGGGTCGCGAAAATAGAGCGTGGCGGTGCCGTCGCTCATAATCAATCGCTCGCCGTCGCAGGTGAGGCCCCAGCCTTCGGTCGGGTAGTTGAATTGGCTCAGTGGTTCGAAGGAATCCAGCGCATAGGTGAAGCCCGTCCCCGATTTCCAGGTGAGCTGGATCAGGCGGTTGAGAAAGAGGGCGATGCCCTCGCCGAAGATCTCCGCTTCGACGAGGTGCCGCTGCAGCACTTCGCCGGTAGCCAGGTCGACTTTGCGGATCGACGATCCAGGTCCCGAGCGGCCGTTATTCGGGCCGGTGCCCTCGTAGAGCACGCTGTCGAGAAAGACCAGCCCCTGGGTGAATGCGCTGGGGTCGTGCGGATAGCTCTGTACTATTCGATAGGAGTAGATCGGGATCTCGGCGGGCGCTTGCGGTTGGGCTTGCGCCGATGGTTCGACGGGTTCGGTGCCATTGTCCGATTTGGCTGAGCAGGCAATGCAGCTGACTAAGAACAGGGCGAGACCGATATGAAGCTTTTGTTTGGTCATGAACTATAAAATACGGGAGTCGGCGCGAGGTGCAAGGTGGAACAATGGTGCGATATGTTAAATGTGTAACTAAACAGTGTGAATTCATATCTACAGTATTGATGTTGATGACATGAAATAATCTTTATAAACAATTACTTATGGCATAGTTGATCGACGCTCATTAAATAGATCCGTCATGAGTTGTATAGAATACGCGTTAGTCTATGGTCTACGAGGCATTTGAATAATTAATAATCAATATGATTATAAGATACTGTTTTTAAAGTATCTTAAAAGATTTTGGATAAAGTGATGGATTCCGGGCACGGCCTTTGCCATATCAGGGTCGATACACGGCTCCGGAGCCAGTAAATAGAGTTGGAACCTCAGGATCGTATCACTGGGAAAGTAAGTGAAACGAATTACGCTCGTTTGATATTCGCGTTGGGCGCGATGGCTTCTACCTTTGCCGCCGATCACGTAGAGGTGCCCTTGGCCATTGCGCACCCAGCCACCGATATCTGTGACCGTTTGCTTGGACCCAAAGGCGACCGTTTGGTAATGGTGCTGACGGTCAATCCCTTTTATACGGGTGCGGGACCGCTTTTTGACTGCAGCGCACGCTATAATTTTGGGGTCGATCACGACGTCGACGCCCGGCCCGATGGCTCGCTCAGGATCGATTTTAGTGGGTTGAGAAATATGATCGTCGGTGGTTAGCTTAAACGTCACGTAAAACAAATATGGAGCGGTCGCAGGGAAGCCCCCTTCGTCTTCGATCTAGGCCTGCCGTGGGCTAAGCGCGATTATGGCGAATCGATCCCCTTGCCGGATGTGTCTCCGATATCCTGACCATCGATAGATCGCAGCTGCCAGCCTATCCCAATGGTCGGGCGCTGGCGGATGACGCGATCGATCTCTCATTGGAACTAGTCTTTGGCGAAGGCACGGGCAATGTCGATGCCAATGATGTGCTCTTGCTCAGCGTCAGCGTCTTCCCCTTTGATGACCGATTGCCCGTCATGCCCATAGCCCACAAATGTGGCGGCGAACTGGTGGTGCATTGGGACCTGCCCCGAGAGGTGCGCACGGCTATCGCCTCGCACCACCACCCGGCGCAGACCAGCCCCACGACGTCTTGCGGCGATGGTCCACCTGGTGGATATTGGGGTGCGCACTATGTAGATCGGCCATGCCGGCGATAATCTGATCCCCGGTACGGATAGCTACGCCAAGCGCAGCTTCACCAAGAAGCAGGACGAGATTCTCGCGTAAAAAGAAGAATTAACTGAGCAGGTGGACGCAATTCTCGGCGGCAAAAATAGTGCGGTTTTATCGAGGGTGACCAATATGCGTTTTAGATTGTTGATCTTGATCTGCCTGCTTTACGCCGGCGGAGCCGAGGCCGTACGGATCCAGGACATGGAGCCGGAGCAAATACCCAAACGACAGCAGGACGGTTATTACGCCGCGATGGGCGTCGGTTTCGTCAATCTAGACGGGCGGGGGGTAGGTGTGCGGGCACCGCTGTGGTTTAAGTTCGTTTCCAATCGCTTCCGGTTAATTAGCTCTGCGAATCTGCTCGATTTGAGCTTTCTCGAAGGCGACAATCGCGACACGCGCTATTACCGTCCCTTCGTCAATAGTACGCTCTGTATCGACCGGAATTACAATTATCGCGTGCCGAATTATCGCTGCTCGGGCGGTACGGATGTACAAATATCGGCCAGTGCCGACCTGGCCTATATTATCGCCGACGAAGTCTGGATCGGCAATCAACCGGGCAAGCTTTTTGCCGGTGTCGGTTATCGTCATACCAAGCCGCAAACCGCCTACGGGACGATCGGTGTATTCTTCGATCCGCCGGACGCGTCGGCCGGTGGTTTCAAGTTTATGTTCGGCGAGGGGTATATCGCCCTAGGTCTGCTTTGGGGTTTTGACCTGCGCCGCTTATTTTAGCTGTCCCTTCCCAGGCATCGGGCGTCTATAGTGATGCAGCACACCGGACCGCCATTGCCCTCCTCGGCGTGATGTACCCATTGATGCGTTGATGTATTCGCGAAATTCGCTCCGGGCGAATTTATGTGTCAACGCGACACTACAATTACGAGGATTCTATGTACGCCCTAGCTCTCTTCGCCGTTTTAACAGTACTCACGTCCCTGGCGTCCTCCGCGCAAAATCTGTCGTCCGAGGTGCATCCGGGTTTATTGTTTAGTGCCGAGGACGTTCCGCAACTCAAAGAGCGAATTCAGCGGGAGCCCTACGCTATCTGGTGGCAGACCGTGCTGGATCGGGCGCAGAACGTTCCGACGACCTTCACCGAAGAGCGCACCAAGGTTCGCTTCGCCAAGGCTCTGGCTTTCGCCTGGTTGATGACCGACGACAGCGCCTTCGCTGATCGGGCCTTGCAGGTTATGCAGGAGGTCGCCTTCCCGCCGAGAGGGGGCGATCTGGGCGAACCGCACAACGAGGGCGAGGTGGTGGCCCAGTACGCGGTCGCTTACGATATCCTGCACACTTACGCGGCGGCCAATAATCCCGGTGCCCTAAAAGAAATGCGGGCGATACTCGCCGAAGAGGCTGGGCGCCTGTGGGAAGGCATTGAACTCAGAGAAATCGATTTGGGGATTATCAAGATCGTTCTCCGCTTGCACGAGACGCCGCATATCGACAATTGGCATATTCGCGCGTATGGCGGTCTAGGGTTGGCGGCGATGGCGTTGAGCGAGCATCCGGGGGTTAAAGACCAGGGCACACCGCAGGATTGGGCCGATCGGGCTTTCGAATTGGTGAAGGGCAGTCTGGATTTTCAGATCGATGCGCTGGACGGCGGTTATGCCGAGGGGCCGTTTTACAGCCGTTATGCCGCCGATGTCTACCTGCCTTATATGTTCGCGCTGAGAGATCGCACCGGCTTGAATTTGTTCACCGACCCCAAGATTAAAAAGATGCACGATTGGTCATTGAATCTGCGGCTGCCCAATGGCCGCCGGCCGAATATCGACGATGGTCACCTCGATGATTTTTACGGTCACTATCTGGCGGCGGTTTATCCCGACGGTGGCGTACATCGCTGGGACTGGGAAAACAACGCGAATGGGCTCTATGTGCGCGAATTTTCCGAGATGGACGCGATCGCCCTCTACGACGACAGCATTGCGGCGACCGAGCCAACGCACGGGCCATCGGTTTTTATGCCGGGGGCCGGGGACGCGGTCTTCCGCAGCGACTGGTCGGCGGAAGCCACCTATATGCTGTTGCGGGGTGAGAACGGCGTTGCTCGTACGGGAGGGTTTGCGCACGAGCATGCGGACGAGACCAGCTTCTTGATCTACGCCGGTGGCGAGATGCTGGCGCTTGACGCCGGTTATATAAACTTCAGCAACCACGACAAGGTAAACGAAGGTCGCAACCACAACGTGGTATTGGTCGACGGCCAGGGACCGCCGCGTTTTACGGCGTTTGGCCAGACCATCGGCGGCGGCAACGATGCCTTTATCCTCGATTCTTTCACCAGCTCGGCTGGAGACTACTGCGAGGTCGACGCCAGTTACGGGGGCGTTGAGCTGAAACGGCGGGTTTTCTTTGCCGACCGGAGCTATTTTATCGTCGCCGACGAGATTACTGCTGATGGTCAGGAGCACGACTACGAGTGGCGGCTGCACGGCAATGGGGGCGGTACGAGCGGCGGCGCCTATTCGCGCGGCGGCACGTTGGCGCGCTGGGCGCGGGAGGGCGCGGCGCTGATTGCCTTTTTGCCTGAGGACCATACGGGTCTTGTCGCGACCGATAGCGATACGATTCACTCCTTCGACTATCTCGAAGAGCAGACGCACACGATGTTGCGTGTACAACAGCGGGGAACCGACGTGCGATATTTGGCGACGCTCTATCCGCAGGTGTCGGGGACGCCGGAGGCGAACTTCGAGACCATTGAGGCGACAGGGGCGAACGCGTTATTGGTCGAAGTGCCCGGGATCCCGCAAAACGATATCACTTGGGTGCGTGCGGCCGATGCACAAAGCGCGTCGGTGTCAGGTCTGACCGGGGGCTTGATAAGCGATGCCGCCTTCGGTTATGTGCGTGCTTTCGAAGGGGCGATTGCCCGTTTCGTGGTACAGGATGCGGCGGAGTTGGCAAATGGTGATGCAGTGCTATTCAGCGCCAGCGAGAAGATCGACACGAGTATTGAGCTGGACGCCGAGCGTTTCGCCGGTTTTGTGCGTGGGCCGGGCACGGGGTATCAGTTGTCGATCCCCCTGCAGGGGCGCACCCTCGACGACGCCAATTTTAGCGGTGAATTGTTGGGGGTTTCGCCAGAAGACGATTTGTTGGTGTTGGAGATGGCGGGCAAGGGCGATTTGGTGTTGCATTTTTCGCCGCCCCCGCCGCTGCGACTGCATATCGAGGGCCGGGCCGGTGCGCGCTTGAGTCTGTCGCCGCTGAGGACAAGGGTGGGGCGCTCGGTCACTTTCGAGGTGTTTTCTTTTAGTGCCGAGGATTCGAGCGATCTCGCACCGGTCGCCATTGCCGATTACCAATGGGAGGTGCCGGCGGCGTTGGGCGAGGTGACGGCGAAGGGCGCGTTGACCCTGACGAAGGTCTCGGGCGTGCGTGAGGATATCGTTTTTCGTGCCGGCGGGGCCGAAGCGACCTACAATATCACCGTCACCCCGCATTCGGTTGTGGAAGTGGTGATCGAACCTGGCTCTATTGTGATCGAACCAGGAGCGCGGCAGACTTTCCGCGCCAAAGCGCTGGACCGCTACGGCAATGTGGTTCCGCGCAGCTTCGGTTGGCACACTGTTGGCGGTATCGGCACGATCGACACGCGCTCTGGCTCTTTTGTCGCCAGCGACACGCCGGGCGAGGGTTGGGTTATCGCAGTGGCCAATATTCTGTTAGTTTTCTCCGATACGGGGACTAGTGTAGAAGGCACCGGCAAAGTAGTGGTGGGTGCACCCCGCCCCGAGCAATACGCGCTGCATCCGAATATTCCCAACCCGTTCAACCCCTCGACGCTGATCCGCTTCGACCTGCCGATCGTCAGCCAAGTGCAGTTGACGATTTACAATGCCTTGGGCCAGGAGATCGAGCGCTTGGTGGAAGGCTCGTTCGCACCCGGTGCGCACGAAGTCGAATGGGACGCGTCCGGTCATCGCAGCGGGATTTACTTTTATGAGCTGAAGGCCGATCCCTACCGGGGGCGGCAAAAAATGATGTTGCTGCGGTAAGGGGGTTCAGGGTGGACAGCGCGGGTGCGGTGTGTATATTGTAGGAAGACCATCAATGGAGGAATTATTATGAGCAAGAAAATCGCATTTCTCGTAGCCGGTGGCGCGCTCGTTGTGTTGTTGCAGTGGGCTGTGCCCGCGGCCTATAGCGCGGTGGTGGCCGATGGAGAGCCCGCCCAGAGTTGTCCGGCCAGCGGGTCCTGCCCGGTGTCGAAGCAGAGCGCCGAGGCCGAAGTATAGACTTCATCGCGCTGCTATAAATTGCCCGGTCCCTTGGAGGGGCCGGGCTTTTTTGTCGTTTTATTTGCAGATAACGTAGCGCAGGATTTCAACCACCTGTTCGGGGGCGCTGGCCACGGCGAGTGCGGCGGCATCGATCTCTTTGAGCGCGTGCTGCAGTTGCGCCGGGTGTAGCACGATCAGTGGTTTATTGCAGGCGACGGCGAATCCGGCGTCGAATCCGGCGTTCCACTGGCGGTACTGGTCGCCGAAGCGCACGACGATTACGTCGGCGCCGCGGATTAGGGTGCGGGTGCGGATGGCGTTGATCTGTGCGCCCTTGTGGTCTTTCCAGAAACTATTTTCCTCCGGACCGAGGATGTCGACGCCGCAGTTGTCGCTGGCGGCGTGGTCGGTGACCGGCGCGGTGAAGGTGACGGGCAGATTATCGGCGCCGTTTTCTATGCGTTGGCGCCAGTCGCTGTGGATTTCGCCGGAGAGGTAGATGGTCCATTGTTTGCTCATAGCTGGTCCTTTTGTTGGTGTTGGTAGAAGGCTGGACAATAGTAGTTTAAGGGATGTGTGTGGGCAAAATGTTGCTTTGCGTATAGTAAGCTCGTATCTTCTGCGGCAACTGACTATAGGAGGGTTTTTATATGAAATCGGCACTTGAACTGGCGATGGAAAAGGCCGACGAGGCTGTTGGGGGCGCGGAAGGGATCAGGCTTTCGGACGAGCAGAAGGCGGCTATCGACGAGGTGCGCAAGACGTATGAGGCCAAATGGGCTGAGCAGGAGATCTCGCTGAAGGGGGAGTTGGAGAAGGCGGCCGGTGCGGATCCTGCGGCATGGGCCGAGGCGCAGAGTCAGGTGCAGACCCAGATGCACAGGGTTCGCGAACAGCTTTTCGCCGAACGCGACGCCAAGATCGAGGCGATTCGCAATCCGTAGGGATTTAGAGGGATGTTGCAAAAAGGGGACGGCCACCGGCCGTCCCCTTTTTTTGTTTAACGCGGCGACGAGTCTGGTCGGTTATGGTTTGCAGATGAGTGCCGTCTATGCGGATGGTGTAGAGCCTGGCTTTGCTCGGAGCAAAGCCAGGCTTACTAATAAGTGCTTATTCTCAGCGCCCCACTACCAACGCTCCGCGAAACACCACGACATGCTCTTGATCTCTCGCGACGATGCGATAGAGATACGTCCCGTTGGCGAGTAGGGCGCCCGATTGGTCGCGGCTGTCCCATGGGGTTTGCTGGAATCCCGGCTCTTGTGCAAATGGCCCGAGTCGGCGGATCAGGCGACCCGTCAACGCGAATACTTCGATCTCGACTTCAGCGGAGCCTGAAAGCATATAGGTAAAAGCCGAGGCCCCTTTTACCGGATGGGGGTAGAGCAGGGAGTTGGCGATACGCAGGGTGTCGCCGAAGCGGAAGGCGATTTTGTGGCGACCGATTTCCTCGTTGTCGCTGAAGAGGCGGGTTTCGAGTTCGTGGCGGCCTTCGCTTAGGTCGAGGTGGGGGCGCCACAGCAGGCGTGGCGGTGCGGGAAAGGCGTCGAGGGTGGAGTCCGGTGCGATCGCGCGCCCGTCTAGGTAAAGTTCTATACGTGCATTGCTTAGGTCGGGGACATCGAGCAAGAGCCCTTGGCCGAGGCGCAGCGGATCGCCGCTCAAGAAGGTACCGGTTTCCGGCCACAGCGCGAAGGCGAGCGGAATATGGCCGGGGAAGAATAGCGGGATTTCCAAGCGGTTATCTTTTGCGTCGGCGTCGGGTTGGTTCGCGTCGATCGTGGCAAACAGGCGCGCGCGCGATGGTGGCGCGTCGAGGCTATCGAAGCGCACTGTGCGGCTTTCGCCGCGTGCGAGGGGGCCGAGGGTCAGTTGACGTAGGGGATGGTCTAGGCCGCTTTGTTCGAGGCTTAACCGGGCACCATCGCTTGCCGCACCGAGATTGCGCACCTGCAGTTCGATTTGTAGACCGGCTTGGCCTAGTGTACTGCTCGCTCGGCTGAGTGCCAGCGAGGGGCGCGGCGCAAAGTCGGCCGACCAGCTGCTGAGTTGCGCGGTGGGGTCGGTGAACCGCGCACGCAGGAGAATATACGGGTGGATGGCGGCATCCAGCGCGCTGAGGTCGACGTCGCCGAGCGGCAAGTCGCGCAATTGCGGGTGGGTTGTCCACGTGTCGCCTTTGGCGACGAGCACGTCTAGTGAAAGTGGGCCACTGCCCGCGACCGAGAGCGCGTCCCAGCGGGCGGCCGGGCCGACCGGCACCGAAGTGAGTTGGCCGCGTGAGACTTGGCCCAGCCCCGGATAGCGGAACACCGCCGACGACAATAGGTCGCCCATCCACACTTTGTTGTTGATCCAATCATATTGGCCGGTAATGACCCGCGTTATGTCTTGGTCGCTCTGCCACTCGTCGAGAAAGCTTCCGTCGAAGGCGTCGATCATGCGAATTCGGCGTTGGCCCTGCCACTCGACTAGATACAGGCGTTCGCCGTCGGCGAGGATGCCGTCGGTCCATTCGAAAGTGAAGCCGGTCTCGGTCGGCGGCGAGGTGAATTCGCGCACTATGGACCAGTCTTGCGCCGGGTCAAAGACGCGGATCCGCCATTCGGTGTGGGCGCCTTTCTCCGAGCTCATCGCGACATTGTAGATATGGGTGCCATCGGAGGTGATCAGCGAATGGCCGTTTTCGACCCGGCCGAATTTCCACTCTAGCAGGCCGTCGGGTACGGCGACGGTGTCGAGTACGCCGTCGATGGCGCGGATGCGCTCGATCTCGAAAGCCTTGCCGCTTTCGTTGTAGATATAACCGTCGCTGTGGTAGGTCGCTGAGATACCGGCGGTCGTCGAGTCGGTGAGCACGCCGAAATTGCCGCTGCGGAAGGTGCCGTTTAGACCGGTGCCGATGCGGGTGAAATGGTCAATGCCCGGGTAGATTGTCGAGTCGTCGTTATACCAGCGCTTGGCGTAGAGGTAGGTGCCGTCGCTGACGAGTACGCCGGAACCCTGCAATTTGCGCACCGTGAAACCGTCTTCGCGTGTTGCTTCGGAAGGGTGCAAGGGCAACGAACGCGTCGAGGGGGAAAGGTGCCCCGCATCGTCGGGTACGAGATCTTCGATCGTGCCGGTCAACAATTGCGCCCCTCGCTGGCTCCACGTGGAGACTCTGTCGCCCAGGCGGAAGGAGCGGGTCGCGCTCCAAGGGCCAGGAGCTTGCGCGGAGTGCAGGCGGACCCGCCAGAAATAGGCCTGGTTGTCGGCGAGTTCGGGTGGTTCGTATACGGCTAAGCCGTATACGGCAGTTTGCATCGCGGTGATGGTGTCGTTGACGAAATTGGGCGCGGTGGCGATGGCGAACTCGCACTGGTAGGCGCGCCCGTCGAGCGGCACGGCGGCTTCCAGGCGCAGTGCGGTACCGGGTAGTGTGGCCCCCGGCGCGGGAAAGAGCGGTGTGGGCAAGAGCGGTTCAAGAATATTCAGATCCAACATTAGGCCGTTGTTGGTTTCGTCGAATTCGGCAATCCGCTTGACCCCGTCGAGCAGAACTTCAAGGCGGTAGGGGCCGCGCCGGGCGCCGACGGACCAGGCGAAGGAGAGCGTACGGGTGCCGGTGAAGGGTGGTTCGATCGCAGCGAATAGAGTCTCCGGAGAGGCTTGTGCCGGGTGGCCTAGGATGACCACCGAGAGGCTGTCGAGCGTCGGACGCCCATTGTTGCGCAATTCTGTATCGATCTGCAGAGTGGCGTGGCCGCGGACCGCGTCGGCGTCTAATTTGATCGAGGCGGGCGTGTAATCTGCACCGGGGACCAGGGCCAGGTTTTGTGCTGGGTCGCCGATCAGCTGCATGGTCAATACTGCGTCGACCCAGCTGGTGTGCGCGGCTAGGACCTGGATTTTAGCGAGGTCGAGCGCGGGACCGAACTGTAAGTTGCCGTGCGTGAAGAACTGCTCGTAGAAAAAATTCGAGAGTAGGTTGTTCTGGGCGACGAAGCTCTTGGCGCTGGCCGAGATATAGGCGACGGCACCGCGGTCGGGTTCATTGACTAGTACTTCGGCCAAGCCCTCGACGGTGGGGTTGGCGAAGAGGCCATTGAGGCATGAGAGGGCTAGGACGAGTGGTGTGCGCCGGCCATTTTGTATTTGGCTCAGATAGTCCCAATCGGGCAGGCCCAGACTGAAGACGAATTGCAGGGTGCCCGCGCTACCGTGGCCGTTGAAGTTGAGCAGCAGCGCGCCGTCGTTGAAGGTGTCGACAAAAGTGCGGCCGGTGGGATTGGGGAGCGGGTCGTCTCCGGTGTTGTAGACTTTGATAGAAGTCAGGCCGGCGGGTTTGGTAAAGCGGGCGGCGAGCGAGTCGCTGGGATCGGCGAAGATGTTTTTGGGGTGGTAGTTGGCCAGGTAGATCATGCGGTTGCGCCAATCGCCGGCGGGCGGGTCGAGGTCGTAGCGGATGATCTTGTCGACGACTTGCTCGGCTTCTTGGGCCGAGGAGGCGGCGAGCCGCCCGATGTGGAAATCGGGTAGCAGGTCGTCGCCGTCAACTAGGGTGTAGAGGTAATCGCTCGGCGCGGTGCCGCGGCCCCGGGATTGGTAGAACAGGCTCGGTACTACAGTGGGCACGCCGCCGCCTTGGATATTGCGGTAGTCCCAGGTTTCGTCGCCCAAGAGCAGGACGTAGGTTGGGCGGCCTTGCCAGTTGTGGTAGGCGTAGGAGAGGAAGTTGCGCACGGCATCGCGGTCGAGGCGTCCGTAGGTAAATTCGTCGTAAAGGTCCTCACTGGAAATGAGAGCTGTTTGCAGACCGAGGCTCTGACGGTGCATGGCGAGGCGGCGCCCAGCATGCAAAAGTTCGGGGTGGGCGATGACCAGGTAGTCGGCGCTGTGTTCGCTGCGCTGCCAACTAGATGGAAGATCGAGGCTTCCTCGGGGTGTCATCAGGGCAAGGCTGTCTGCGGCGATATAAAGGGCGTCGGTCTCGTGCTGATCTTCGAAAATCGCGACATATGTCGAATTCGCGCCTTCGATTAGAGCATCGGTAAAGCGATAACCGTTGGCGATATCGAGCAGTTCGACTTGTGGGTGGCGGAGACCGCTGACCTTGATGCGGTGTCCGGCGGAGGGCGTTTGCGCGAATTCTAAGTGGCCGGTGCGGGTGGTGTAGAGGCGCCGGTAGTCGATGGCGAACCAGTTGAGGTAGACCCAGTCGAATTTGGCCTGGTCGGGGATGGCCTGCACTAAAACCCGGTTGGTGCCCTTTCGCAGGGTAGTAGAGGGTATCTCCCGCTCTACTATCAATTCGATTTGCCCTTCCCGTTGCGCGCCCCAGATGCGGTCATCGATCTCGGTGTGTTGGTTCAGTTTGATGATGGTATGGTGTCCCAGGTCGGTGAAACCGTGTAGGGCGACGCGGATGCGGGCCTGGTATTCTTCTCCTAAATCGGCGAAGGGCACGTCCCCGGCGGCGATAATAGAGGCTGGGCTTTCGGATCGATTTTCGACCAGGTCCCAGAACCAATGGTCGCGGTCGTCGTCTGGCGCTGCGTCGAGACTCTCGTAGTGAATATCGCGTTCGATATGAGCCGTGGTCCAGAAGGAGCGTTCTTCTGGATAGCCGGCGACGGGAGCACCGGAGCGCTCGCTGAAGCGCAAACCCGCGTCACCGCCCCAAGTAAGCCAATAGGTGTTGCGCCGGCCGTAGAGGCTGTTGAAATCGCGGTCATCGCGGCGGTAACGTCCGTGAAAGAGCAGGAAGTCCTCCGCGTCGAAACGACCATCGGCCTGGCCCTCGACGTGCAATGGCTGTTCTTGGCCCAAGTAGAACAAGCGAAAGCTGCGGGGGTCGATGGCTGCCGAGTTGGCAAAGGCGTTGACCCAATCGGGGCTGATCCGGTATAATCCATCTTCACCGAGTTCCAGTTTGATCCACGGGGCTTCCGGGTTGTACCACGCGCCCTCGGTGATCTTTGCCGCCGCCGGCGTCTGCGTCCAAGCGGCGGCTTGCTCGCGATTGAGCAAGGGGTTCCACAAAGGGTCGGGGGCGGTTGTCTTCGCGGCGGCACCGGCTCCGGAGAACCGTATCTCAACTAATAGGCGGGTATAGACCCGCAGGGTGTTGCGGGCGCTGTTGTAGCTCTGGGGAAAGAGGCGTAGGGCGTGGGTCTCTACACCGCGCAAGACACCTAGGTATTCGCTCTTAGCGCGTTCGGAGGGCAGATAGGTGTCGGATACGGGTGCGTCGGCTAGGTCGAAATCGGTAAACTCGACGCTTTCTGCGTCAAGGACCCGCACTATCGGGGTTATGCCGGGCGGGGTGGCGAAAATGCGCGCGAGAAAGGGCAGTGCGGGCATATTCTCGCCAGTTTGCAGGCGGGGCAGGTCTGTCTGCAAACCGGCCTGCGCGGGCAGCCGCAATTCGACGATCAGGCTTCGGGCATCGCTCCGTACGACATGGATCGCGTGATGGTCCGTCGCATCTGCGGATGCGGCGGTTAGCAAGAGCGCGGCAAGAATAAAGTTCAGAAATGAGATAAAGGGCAATCGGGGCACTTGGGGCGATCGCGGTTATAATGCGGAGAGAAGATGGTATGGGCGCATGGCTTATTTAAAGATAACAAGTATCCTTTTCCGCCGCCTGACAAAGACGACGCCAGAAGAGTTCGCCGGTTCCAGGGTCGCGATATTGACAGTGCTATTTTTAGAGACTACTATCATGAAGGAACAAATCCTATATAGAACGCCCACCGCGATTGAGGGATACCCTGCATGCGATTGGGGTGAACGATCAATATGCAAGGAGAACGGGATATGGCGGAAACGGCTAGCTTGAATATTGAAGACAAGACGGTAGAATTGCCCATCGTCGTCGGCAGCGAGGGCGAGAAGGCACTGGATATTTCCAAGTTGCGCGCAGAAACCGGCTATATCACCCTGGACCAGGGCTACGGCAATACCGGCTCGTGTCAGAGCGATATCACCTTTATCGATGGCGACAAAGGCATTTTGCGTTATCGGGGCTACGCGATCGAGGACTTGGCCGCGAATAGCACTTTTATCGAGACCGCCTACCTGTTGATCTGGGGCGAGTTGCCCAGCGAAGAGCCGTTGAAGGAGTTCAGCGCGCTGTTCAGCAAGCACCAGATGTTGCGCGAGGGCATCAAACACCACTTCAACCTCTTTCCGCCGAATTCGCCACCGATGGCGGTCCTCTCCTCGGTGCTCAACGCACTGAGTTGTTATTATCCCGAGCTTATGGAGATCGAGGACGAGGAGACCTTCACCGAAGCCTCGGCCAGGATCATGTCCAAGGTTCGCACGATCGCCGCTTATTCCTACCGCCAGCAGTTGGGGCACCATATCGAGTATCCGCACCCGAAAAAGAAGTTCGCCGAGAATTTCCTGCACATGATGTTCAGTCAGCCCTACAACGAGTTTGAGCCCGATCCGATCTTGGTCAAGGCGCTGGACCTGATCTTTCTGTTGCACGCCGACCACGAACAAAACTGCAGCACTTCGACCGTGCGCATGGTCGGCAGCAGCGAAGCCAATCTTTTCGCCTCGGTCGCCGCTGGCGTCGGTGCGTTGTGGGGGCCGCTGCACGGAGGGGCCAATGTGGCGGTGGTCGAGATGCTCGAACGCATCAGCGCGGAGAACCTGTCGGTCAGCGACTTCGTCAGCCAAGTCAAGGACAAGAAGGCCGGTATTCGCCTGATGGGTTTCGGTCACCGGGTCTATAAAAACTTCGACCCGCGCGCCAATATCATCAAAAAGAGCTGCGAGGAGGTTCTGGCCAAGTTACATATCGACGACCCGATGCTCGATATCGCCAAGGAGCTAGAAGCCGTGGCATTGGAAGACGAGTATTTTATCCAGCGGAAGCTCTATCCCAACGTCGATTTCTATAGCGGTGTAATACTCCGGGCCCTCGGCATTCCCAAGGAGATGTTCACTGTGATCTTCGCCATCGGCCGCATGCCGGGCTGGATCGCGCAGTGGTACGAGGAGAGCAAGTCCACCAAGATCAGCCGGCCGCGCCAGATCTATACGGGCTCGGTCGAGCGGACTTATCAGCCGATAGGGGAGCGGTCCTGATCGTATGAGTGTCGAAACGGACAAGGACAGGGCCTTTGAAGAGACCTCTGGCGATGACGGCGGGCCCGATGGGATCTTCGAACCGGATGATTCTGCGGCTGTAGCCGCGCAGCAATGTCCCTCGTGCGGCCTTTTCCCCTTTGGCGATGCGGTTAGCGAATGCCCAGACTGCGGCACCGCGCTGGGCGGCGAGGACCGCTCCCAGCAGAAAAGCGTGCTGTTGGCTGATGACTCGACCATGGCTCGGGGCAAGATCGGGGCGATTCTCAAGCAGATGGATTGTCAAGTGGTTGAGGCGATAGACGGCGACGAGGCGTTGCGTCTGGCGGCGATGTCCAAGCCGGATCTTATTATCCTCGATGTGATGATGCCAAACCGCGACGGCATCAAGACACTGTGCGAATTGCGCAATGACACTCAGTTCAAGGATACGCCAATGGTCATGTTGACTTCCAAGGCGGACGCAAAGACCGTCGCCTTGGCCCTGCGCAGCCAGGCCTCTGATTATATTCTCAAGGACGCCTCGGTCGATGAGATCAAGGAACGTCTTGCGTTATACCTGGGTGGGTAATAACGCGATATTTGCGGAGATAATAAACGCTGTCGCTTTAGAAGCGGCGAGATAATTTGTCCCGCGTGCGTCTGAACGCGGTTTCGATCGATACGATCAATTCTTCAGTACCCTCCAATGAACCATCACGGCCGAGCTGTTCGAGGTCGGCGCAGAGATCGGTGAGTGTCTGGGCGCCGAGGTTCAGGCTGCCGCCTTTGAGGGTATGCGCTTCCCGTTCCATCGTTTCGGTGTCTCCGGCGGCGGCGGCGGTGCGTATGGCGGAGACGCACGCCTGGCCGTCCTCGGCAAATTGCTCGATAAAATCATCCAGCGAAAAATACCCCCCTTCTTCGAGCTTTTTGAGCTCGTTGAGCGCCGTCTCGTCGAGAATGCAGTTCTCGTCGTTTAGTGTCCGCACGAAATCGTTAAGCGCGCCGGCCAGACGTTCGATTTCGGATTCCAGGTCATCCGCGGAGATATGGCCTTGCAAGTCCTTGGTCTGCGCGACGGCGGGCGCGGCGCCGAAGTTGATAATGGTTTCATGGAGATCATACGCCGCGCTGGCCAGGCCTTCCCGCATCTGCCCGAGTAGATGCGGGTAACTCTCGGAAGATAGTTCGAGCCGTTGGTGGAACAGCGCGGCCTTGTTCCCAAGGCGTTCTAGTGCTGTTTCATCTATCAGCGATAGGGCGTCCTCGGCCGGCTCATTTCCCCGCGTTAGCTTGTCGATCAGCCCCAGTAAGCGCTTCCGGCGGATGGGTTTGGAAGCGTAGTCGTCCATACCGGCTTTGAGGCAGCGCTCGTGGTCGCCTTTCATGGCGTTGGCGGTCAGGGCGATGATGGGCACGCGTCCACCTTCCCGAGCCTCGCGCTCGCGGATCGCGGCGGTGGCGGCGAAACCGTCCATTTCGGGCATCTGCACGTCCATCAGTACCACGTCGAAGTCGCCTGCCGCGAGTTTTTCCACGGCTTCTCGCCCGTTGCGGGCGATGACGAGCTGGTGGCCCGCTTCTCTCAGTATACCCACGGCGACTTTCTCATTGAGTGCATCATCTTCGGCCAACAGGATTCGGCGCGGCGGTCCGCCCTGACTCGTCTCGTCTTCGGCGGGTAAGCTGTCGGCGACGGGTTGGCCGCTGCTGAGGGCCAAGTGTATGGTAAAATAGAAAGTACTGCCCTTGCTCGGGGTGCTCTCGACCCAGATCTCCCCGCCCATCAGAGCGACTAGTTGCGAGGATATCGCCAGGCCTAGGCCCGAGCCGCCGTAACGGCGGGTGGTTGAGGTGTCGGCTTGGGAGAAGGCGGCGAAAATGCGTTGTTGTTGTTCGCTGTCGAGCCCGATGCCGGTGTCGTGCACGGCGACGCGCAGCTCGACGCGCTCCTTGTTCTGTTGGCTCGTGACGCGGATGTCGATACCGCCCTCTTCGGTGAATTTCAGGGCGTTGCCGACCAGGTTGATAACGATCTGGCGCAAGCGCAACGCATCGCCTTGCAATACATCGGGGACTGCCTCGTCGACTTTAAGCGTCAGGGCCAGGTGTTTTTCGCTGGCTCTGGGCCCGAAGATCTTGACGGTATCCCCGAGGGTGCGTCGCAGGGCGAAGTCCTTTATTTCGAGGGTGAGTTTATCGGCCTCAATACGGGACAGGTCGAGAATGCTGTCGATGAGCGCAAGCAGCGTATTGGCCGAAACGTGCACCACATCGAGGTGGTCCTGTTGCTTGGCGTCGAGTGAGGTCCGAGACAACAGATTGGTCATGCCGAGGATGGCGTTCATCGGCGTGCGGATTTCATGGCTCATATTGGCCAGGAAATCGCTTTTCGACTGGTTAGCGATCTCGGCTGCCTCTTTAGCCCGTTGCAGCTCTTCCGCGCTGTGGTGCCGGTCGACGATGTCCCAGAAGCGCTGGAACCCCTGGGAAAACACTTGGGCGAAACGCGTCGCGATATCGATATCGCGTTGGGAGAAGGTCTCGGTGCGTCCGCGCTCGATGGCCAACGTGCCCTGCGAGAAGGGTATGTCGATGGCGTGGCCTCCGTCGGTCAGTTGTCGGCTGTGGGTTTGCCCGTTTTTCCAGGTCTGGATCACCCAAGGTCGTTCTAAGGGACCGTCGCTGGCCGGCGAAACCGGCGACACGAGCCGGGTTATGGCGGTCAAGGGATCTGCAGCCGAGGGGGCGATGGTGAGAAAGTCGCTGCCATACTCGTTGACGATGTGGATCGCGGTCGTATTCGGTTTTACTCCGAGTTCTTCTAGCTGCTCGTGGATCTCACGGACCACCCGTACCAGGTCCTCGGGCTGGTCCATGCCGGCGATCTGCAGACGGATGGCGGCTTCGGCTTCTTCGAAGTGGTATTCCCAGCGCAGTTTCTGCTCAGCCTCTTCGCGTTCGGTTACTTCGAGCTGCAGTGATTCGTTGGCCCGGCTCAATTCGGCGGTGCGTTCGGCGACGCGTATTTCGAGGTTGGCGTTGGCCCTTTCGAGCTCTTCCTCGATCCGGCGTTTGTAGAGCGATATTTCTATCGAGGTCTGTAGCTCGCGGTCCTTGAAGGGCTTGAGCAGATACGCGAAAGGCTCGGTGGCCTTGGCCCTTTCGAGCGTGGCGTTGTCGGAAAAGGCCGAGAGAAAGATTACCGGGATGCGCAGCTTGTCGCGGATGTAGCCGGCGGCCTCGACCCCGTCCATATTCCCAGCGAGTTGGATGTCCATAAGCACCAAGTCAGGGGCTACACTGCCGGCCTTCGCGATGGCGTCTTCGCCCGTCGCCACGTGCAGGGGCACCTCGTAGCCCATTTTCTCGAGCTTGTCGATGATGTTAATGGCGATGATCTGCACGTCTTCGACGACCATAATCCGGGTTTTGCTCACGACGCGGTCTCCTCAGGTATGGCAGTGGTCCAGGAAGTCAGTTGTGATATAACCCTTTCCAGCTCTCGCGCTAATCGGTCGGTAACGGTAGCGGCTTTGTCCAACTTCCGTTGCTTGCCGAGGCTTTCCAGTTCGTCGGCCAACGCCAGGTCGAGGCCGAGTGTGCCCAGCGGGCTTTTGATCGTGTGGGCACACCGCGCGAGGGCCACACGATCGGCGGCTTTGAGGTCGTTGCGCCGTTGGGCCAGATAACTGGGACCGTCTTGCAGGAAAACCTCGATTAGTGTTGTGAGCAGCTCGCGGTCCATTTTGCATCGTTCGAGTGCCTTGCGTAGACCGATGGCCGTTGGCGCGCGCGGGGTGGCGTCCTTCTTTCACCCGGCTTGTCGTCGGTCTGTCCGAGGGCGGCGAAGAGTTCGTCGGCGACGATGGGTTTGGCGAGATAGTTGTCCATACCGGCGTCGAGGCAGCGTTGGTGGTCCCTTCTATCACATGCGCCGTTAGCCCGATGACATGGATCCGGGTGTTTGTCGCCTGCTCGCGCTCGCGGCGGGTGGCTTCGATACCGTCCATTTCGGGCATCAGTACGTCCATCAACACCGTGTCGAAATCCCGTTATTCAAGTAGATCCAGCACCTTCTGG
>DQLG01000088.1 GCA_015660315.1 Candidatus Latescibacterota bacterium | reverse complement strand
GCCTGCGCCTTACTCGCCGCGCTGAGCGAGCCCGCGTTAATTAAAGCGTATCTACAAAACGCCGAACTCCCGACCGAGCCGCCGCCACTCACGCCGCCTCGCCCCCAACCCCAGTAGGCCTTTATAATTCTTACCCCTCGGCTGCATATTTCTATCTGATACTCCCACCTCGTATACCGCCTACCAAGGTGCATTTTATCATACTATATTGCTTTGCTTCCAATGCGCCACCACTTCACGTAAGTATTTAGGATTTAATGGTTTGACGATGATATCATCCATACCAGCATCTAGTGCCCGTTGTTGTGTAGAGGATTCCGCATCTGCAGTTAATGCAATAATCGGAATGCGAGCTATGCCTTGTTGCAACGTCTGGTCCCGAATGCGGCGTACTGCCTCAAAACCATCCATCACGGGCATTTGCAGGTCCATCAGGATGAGAAAGGGATGGTATTGCCTCCAAGCATCCAGCCCTTTTTGGCCATCTTCTGCTGTAATAACTTTGTAGCCCCAACGCTCCAACATGCGGCGTGCCACTAATAAATTCACTCTATTATCATCGACGAGCAATACTGGCTCTTCAGATGTCAATACCGATACATCCCGATCAGCTTGCGTATCATCGTTTGTCACGGGTTCACAGCTAGGCAGTTGTAATTCAAGCACAAAGCAGGAACCTTCTCCCAAACGACTGGATACTACTAATTGACCACGGTATAACGCAGCGAGACGCTGCGTTATAGCTAACCCTAGTCCAGTGCCTTGGTTTGCAATATTCTTTGGTCCCTGGTTCTCTTGTTCAAAAGGATCTAAAATACGTTCCAAATGCTCTGGAGCGATGCCCACACCACTGTCCTCTACCTCAATCCGTAAAAAACCGTCTACCCCCGTTGTAGCAACACGCAGGATAATCTTTCCATCTAAAGTAAACTTTATCGCATTACCAATAAGGTTATTCAACATCTGGGTTACCAGATCAATATCGCCTCGCACCCAAACAGGTAAATTATCTGCCAGCTCTAGTACTAAGAGCGTATTAACTGCTTTTGCATGTTGGGTAAAGCTGTTAAATATATCGTGGAACAACTGCAATACATCAAAGCTAACATCATTCTTCCTAACCTTACCCGAGTCCAACTTTTCCAGATTCAGTATATCATTCACTAGAGCAAGAAGATGATTGCCAGAAAACTGCATAGCACTCAAGTACTCCTTCTGGTCTTTATCGTCTAGATCATCGTGAAGTAGTAATTCATTTAAGCCTATGATCGCATTCAACGGCGTTCGAATTTCATGACTCATAACAGATAAGAAATCAGCCTTAACACGCTCAGCTTTTTCGGCACGGGCTCGTGCAAATTCTAGGTCTGTAACATCAAAGCCGTACACATTTACGTACTCTAACTCAGAAACGGGTGCTACATTCCACTGCAATATACGCCCATTATGAGCCTCCTGAATCACAATACCTTGGCCACTTTCCAATGTATCCTTAATTACTTCACGTAAATGCGGGATTTTAATCTTTTCATGTACGGTGATAATATCGGCTAATTGCCGTAGTGCACTATCATTGGCCATAATGACCCGACCGTCTCGATTCAGCCGAAACACAGGATTGGGGTTTTGCGCAAAAAATTTAGCAAATTCTTCGGTGCGTTTTTCACTTAAGAAACGACCTATCTTTTGCCCACAAATAGCAGCTATATTCTTAACAATGCGGGCATGATGAGCTTGGTAAAATCCAGGTTGAGAGTGCTCACTATCAATAATTCCGATCACTCGATTATCGCATATGATAGGCATTGCCATTTCCGAACATCTTGATTCATCATCCACAATATAGCGTGAATCTAAGCGTGTATCTGCGACGATTTCTCCTTGACCACTTGACCCGACCGCACCGACCACTCCATGATCAAATGGAAGTTCTATGGGTTTGTGAATTGCGCGATAGTTAATATTCTTTGGTCCGTAAGCAGCCTTTTGCAACCATATTTGGCGGTCTTCATCGAGTAAATAGATAACACAATCCTCAAAGCCAAGTTGCTGAATACACTGCGAAGCAATATCCCAAAGGATATCTTCTGGAGAATTACTACGGAAAATACTTTGGGAAAAGTATTCTACTATATCGAGCTGCAGTCGCATCCACTTCTGGCTATCTGCATCATTCGTTGAAGCCAATTTTTTGGCCCTTTGCTGATACCGCCAGATCACCCCTGCCAAACCCAGCAATACTACACAGGTTCCGCCCAGCACCCACCTAACACCACCAATATCAGACGGTGAGCCATCAGTAGAAAATACCGCCACGACAGAAATTAATAGACTTACCGCACACAACAAAACCACTAGCGATAGGTCAAATTGCTGTTTGCACGTTGCAATATAAAGGGAATATCCCCGCCTTTTTTTTGTGGAATTTATCATATAACGAGCTAACTATAATTATAAAAAAATAACCCTACGTACACCGACTTGCAGTTAGTGATGAACTACGGATTACAAATATTACCATAATGTGGCTTTAACTTATCGACTAATAATACTATTGAAAGCACCAGTGCCTAGCAAAATACTTTTATTGTAATTAGATAATAGCATTGGGGGGCAGGTGATTTTTTTCAGGGTGATTCCGTACTCAGGATTATAATATGCAATAATCGAATAGCTGATGGAAGCCTTCCTCCACGAGGATACCGTTGCCGAAGTGGCGCTGCTACAGACGGCAGACCATAACAAACAAGAGTGCACCAAACGATACCGTCTTCTCTTTGACGGTCAACCGAAGTGCATTTCTCGGCGAACCTGTTGTAACTTATCGCAGCAACCGCGAAATTCAGACGCGCGCGCTTCCACACCCCCGATCTGGCCGTCATCGCCGTTAAAGAAGACCTGATCCTCTGCGGCGCGTACGAGACAAAATCGACGAGTGGCAAATCTCGCCGACGGTGACCGCCCTTTGGCGACAGCGACAACAAGCCTAATTGCATTTCCCGAGCCCGGTATTCGCGCAACAACCTAGACCCGTATAATTCACGAACCAGCCAAACCGCCACCTCAAACCATAAGGGATAGCAATCTTGCAAATCGACCAGCAACCGCAATTCTTCATCGACGACTACCTGGTCGACAACCGTTGGGGCGTCGAATGGTTGACCCAGACCGTCACCCGCGTCTTCCACACCCCGGTCAAACACGAGCTCAATCCCCTTATCCCCGATAGCGGCAGCTACATCAATGTGGTCCGCGATGAGGACGCTGGGCTCTTCCGCATGTGGTACACGGACTACTGGGATCAAAGCCTCGAACCGCGTCTGTATACCTACGCCATCGCCTACGCCGAATCAGAAGACGGTATCGACTGGCACTTACCGCGCATCGACCAGCACGAATTCAAAGAAAGCAAAGAAAATAACATCGTCCTGGTCGGGCCGACCGGCGGACGCGCAGAGGCCCAATCTCTGCTCGATCTGCCCGAAGAGCACAAGCGGGGATATAAATACGTGCTGTTCTATATGACCGACGATCCCAAAAGCGCCCGTCTGATCGGCTCGCACGACGGCATCAACTGGGACCCTAAAAGCGATACCTGTATCGCCACCAACTTTACCCCCGACACCCACAACACTATCGTCTGGGACCCGAACACCGAGCGCTTCGTCTGGTTTACGCGGGCGACCAATATCTATCGCAATCGCGGCGAGCGCCGCAAAGTAGCGCGCCTGGAGCATACAGAGCTGTGGGAGGAATGGCCAATCCGCAGCGAGAACATCCTGCTGCCCGACCAAGTCGACGCAAAAACCCTGCACAACTACTTCTACGGCATGCCGACGACCTATCACGCCGGGATCTATTGGGGTTTCCTCTGGTCCTATCAACACCAGGAAGACATCTACGTCTCGTTGGCTTTCAGCCGTGACGGCCGCAATTTTCAACGACCCGCTGACCGCCCCGCCCTTATCGGTCTCGGCGACGAGGGCCGTTGGGACGGTGGCATGGTCACGGCATCGCATTGGATCGAGGTCGGCGACGAATGGCGCATCTACTACGTCGGTAGCCACAGCCCGCACAAAGCACGCTTCCCCGGATCCTGTACCGGTTTGGCCCGGTTGCGCAAAGAAGGTTTCGCCTCGCTGCGCAGCCCGGCCGGCGGCGGTTTTGTGGTAACGCGCGCCTTTGCTTGCCCCGGTGGAAGGTTTTTTGTCAACGCCGACGCGACGAACGGCGAACTGCGGGTGCGGCTGACCGATTACGAGCGCCAACCCTTGGGCGATTTTACCGATCCGAGTCAGACGATCACTGGCGATAACGTGCGACACGAGATACGCTGGGAGGGACTACAGACGACGGACCTCAAAGGACGCGAGTTGCGCCTGGAATTCGAAATGCAAGGCGTCGTCGATCTCTATAGCTTCTGTTTTTCCGACAAAGCATGATGCAATTGACACAAACTCATCATCGTGAAGGCATCATCGGCTCGGGCAAGTCCACCACCACCGGCTTTATCGCCGAGCATCTGCACAACAACGGTATAGCAGCATCGAAAATCGCAAAGCTGGCGACTGGGACCGCTATCTGGCGGACATCACGGTTTTCTTGCACCAGCGGTTGCACAAAGGATGAAACCGCGATAAGCAAGCGTATTAAAATACGCCCTTCGGCTAAGGAGATCGGATGAGCAAATACAGCGCATTGTTGGATGCGGTACAAGCCGTGGGCGCTCCACCATCCATTGCTCCCCGATTAGTTACCGTGGTCAACGAGGCCACTGGGGGTGAAGTGAAGATGCGTACATAATAGAATAAGCCAAGAGCTGGCGGTGACCTTGGCTTATTCTATTATGTACGCATAACGAGCATAGTGCCTTAAATTATCTCCTACGCACCAGAGGGAACTTCTCCCCCTAGTACAGACTCCAATTAACAACCGACAATATCACACACTTACCGCAAGGCCGCACCGGGGTAAATACGAAACGGATTTTCAGTATATCGATTCCACAGGATAGTGGAATCGATATACTGCCCTCGGAGCGAGCCAGGAAGGCACGCGAGAATGAGTGCAGGGTATACCCTTGGGCGGCCCGCGCAACTCATGGTCCATCATGTATAGATTTTTATTTTTACTGCTATTTGCCACATCCACCCAGGCGCAAAACAAAGAAATTACCGTCAAACTACCCGGCGGTGCCCCGCTGCAACTGGTCTGGATCGAAGCCGGCGAATTCGTCATGGGCGCCGAACCCCTCGACCCCGAAGACGAAGAGCTGCAAGAGGACGCCCCAAACGCGGATCCTACTATAGAACCGGTGGACCCGCGTCCCTTCAACCAGATCCCCGACCACTCCACCATCATCGGCGAAGGCTTCTGGCTCGGCAAATTCGAACTGATGCAAAGTCAATGGGAATCGGCGATGGGTACTAAACCCTGGCAAAACCTGCCCTCGGCCCAGACCGACCCGGACAAACCCGCCGTCTTCATCTCATGGGACGACGCCCAGAATTTCGTCAGCCGCCTCAACCAAGCCGCCGGCGACTCGCTCTACCGCCTGCCGAGCGAAGCCGAATGGGAATACGCCTGCCGCGCCGGCACCACGACACCGTGGTCCCACGGCGACCGACGGACCCGGGTAACGGATTACGTGTGGTACGAAAAAAATGCCTGGGAGGTAGACGAGCGCTTCGTACATCCGGCCGGCACCAAAATACCCAACCCCTGGGGACTGTACGATATGCACGGCAACGCCGAAGAATGGGTCCAAGATTGGTACGGCGCATTGTATTACGAGACGGCGCGCGAGTTGGATCCGCCAGGACCGGACCGCGGCGTCGCCCGCGTACTGCGCGGCGGCAGCTACTCCGACCCGGCCGAGAACGTACGCTCGGCGTATCGCAACTCGGCGCGACCTAATTTTTTGAGCGGCCGTTTCGGCATGCGGGTCCTGGCCAGGGCGGCCTTGCCGACAGGGGTCGAGCAGAAGAGCTGGGGAACGCTAAAAAAGGAAGCACGATGAATTAAAAATTGCCGCAGGGCCTATGTGGCAAACCAACTCGACCGTCGCTTTATAGCTATCCTAAAACGTCCAGATCGAAACACAGAGCACCATCATATAGAGCGCGGTAATCGCCGCACCGGCGAGCACATCCCATACCCACGCCGACCACTGCTCGCAAAAAAAACGCGTCAAAAAAAACCAAAGCCCCATCGCAAGCAGATCTCAGTTGAGGCGCATCAGCCGCCGGGTTTGCGCGTATTCACCCAAGCGCAACCGGTAAAAATACGCGCCGCCCGCCATAGCCGACCCGGCCTCATCCCTCCGTCCCACTCAACGCTAAACTCGCGCAACCCACCTGGAGGCAGTTCTACAGGCAAGGATACCACTTCTTCATGTCGGGCAAAAACCTGGCTGAAGTCAATGCGGATCTTAACTACCGTGGCCCATATCCTCTAAGATATAATCCACAATCGCCATGGAGACATCGGTCTTAAGACATGCATCCGATGTGATCCGATGCACCAAGCATTCTTTTTTAATTATTAATTTTAAGAAAAAACAGGTGGATATATAGTACGCGCTATTCGAGAGTATTTTTTTATAAAATCGGCATGGGCGCGCGGCCGGCTCCCCAGCGGGACTTCATGCGCACTGCGAAGTCCACTACAGCCGCGCGCCGAATGCCGATCTCAAAAAGGGTGCATTGCACCATCCACAATACAGCACACCGAGGGTTTTACCGTATTGTGCTATGCGCTGTAAATCTATTACTGAAAATCTATAGTGATTTATACGACAAATCGGGAGTATTTCTACTAGAGTGGCTTAGATCAACCGGGGTAAAATACTCGGGACGGGTAGGATATTGCAGCGTTTCGACAGGGCGCCGCATAACGCTTGCATCGGCTTGAGCCCAAAGGAGCTCGGTAACAAAAAAAACCGCTAATATATACGAAACACACTCGCTCACTCTGCGCATGGCGCCGATCTCCTCGTTCTGAGCCTAAATAGAAGAAACCCTCCCCAGGAATTCATCCCATTTAACACTAAGTCGTATTTGATAATATCGACAGGATGATGCGTGAGCTATGTGACGTAGATCACATTTTTGAATTCTTATTGAAAATAGTGTGATCACATGATGAATATGGACTTAGGGGGTAAATCATAGTTATTTGCTTAAAAACATCGGCTAATCGCTCATTCAAAGAACAAAAAACCAAAGCGATCCGGCCACCTCGCCGCACTATAGGTATCTATTGACCATATTCGGCCGCATTCGCAATTCGGGTCCGGGTCCCGCTCACACCAGCATAAAGACCTTCCCTTATTATATGGGAACCATAAAAGGCGATGGCGGGTCAAGTTGACATGCCCGGCCATCTGCTTTTATAATGCATATTACACGTAGGCCGAACTTTCAGTACTTTCAACTGAGGATACGCTCATGACCGTGTTCACTGTTGCCCGTCAACTCGGCAGCCGCGGTGACGACATCGCCGAGCAAGTAGCCTCCAAATTGGGCTATGAGCTGGTAGACCGCCGTTTGGTCGAGGAAATCGCCGGCATTACCGACACCTCCACCGAAGAGGTCGAACGCTACGACGAAAAAGGCGAAGGCCGGTTCAAGTTCTTTCTCAAGAAACTCCTAGTACCCGAAGTGGCACCGGGCACCTTCCCGCTGTCAGCGGCGGCCTACGCGCCCGAGTTCGGGCTCGAATTCTCCTACGTGCGCGAGCACGATACAACCAGCGCGACCTACCTCGACCGCGGCACCTACCAATTGCTCATCACCACGTTGGTACAAGACTACGGCCAAACCGGCAAAGCCGTCATTGTCGGCCGAGCTAGCCAGGTCGTGCTCGCCGGTCATCCCAACGTCTGCCATGTTAAAATGGTCGCACCCATCGAAACACGCGTCGAACGCGTCGTCGAGCACCGCGACGTCAACCGCGAACAGGCACACAAACTCGTCGAGCAGCACGACCAATGGCGCCAGAGCTACTTGCGCAACTTCCACGACGCCGACTGGAACGACCCGCTGCTCTACGACCTGACGATCAACACCGGCAAGATGACCCCGGAAGCCGCCGTTGATCTGCTCGTCAACCACGCCGTCAACGCGAGCTGATCACTGCTCAGTACAGCAGTCGTCCGACCGTCTCGAACAACGCTTTCATCCGATAGGGTTTGTAGAGAATTTCGGTGACTTGTGCAATAGCCTCCGCGTCCTCGGCCAAACCCATGAGCCGTGACGAACGGCACTTCTGGCTTGCGCTCTTTGATCGCGGCAAGCACCTCCACACCCGAGACTTTCGGCATCGACAGGTCCAATAAGACTAAAGCGATCTGCTCGCTTCGCGCGGCAAAAAATGCCAAGCGCAACCAAGCGCAACCAAGCGCCCAACAACAGACAGAGCGCCAGCCCCGCCCAATAGAGACCGCTGCGGCTCACGCGTTAAAGATCGAAGGAACGCGGCACCGGATGCCCCTTAGTCCCGTGCATGATCG
>DQLG01000538.1 GCA_015660315.1 Candidatus Latescibacterota bacterium | reverse complement strand
GGTGTGCGAGCTGGCGGGCTTAGAGCGGCCGCCGTGGCTGCAGGGAGAATCGCTGTTGCCGCTGGTCGATGGTCGAGTCGAACGCCTGCACGAGCATTTGTTTTTTGAGCAGACCTACCACGCGGCCTATGAGCCGATGCGCGGTGTCCGTGACGAGCGTCACATTTACATTCGTCGCTTCGACCAGCGCGAAAAACTCGTGCTGCCCAACACCGACGATACCCCGGCCAAGAGCGATCTGATCGAGCACGGCTGGCAACAGCAACCGCGTCACCAAGAGATGCTCTACGACCACTACTTCGACCCCGAGCAACAAAACAACCTCAGCGACCGGCCCGAGCTGGCGCCAACGTTAGCGGCGCTGTGCCGCCGGCTCGACGACTGGATGGCGGCGACCGCCGACCCTCTGCTCGTTGGCCCGGTGCCAATCCCCCAGGGTGCACAGGTCACCGATGTCGATGTCTTCTCTCCGGGCCAGGAGCCCTTGATCACGGGCGAATAGCCGCAGGGATTCCCATGGCTATAATGAAAAACACCGCCGTACTGTTTTTATTGGCGCTAAGCGCCCTCAGCACCGCGGAAACTATGGCCCAGCCCCTCCCGCGCAGCACGCCTGAGGAACAGGGTATTTCCTCCACGGCCATTCTCAATTTCGTCAAAGCCCTCGAAGGCGAGATCGACGCGCTGCACAGTTTTATGCTATTGCGCCATGGTAAGGTCGTGGCCGAAGGCTGGTGGTACCCGTATGCGGCCGAGCGCCGCCATCGGCTCTATTCGCTGAGCACCAGCTTCGTCTCGACTGCCATCGGCATCGCCGTTGCCAATGGCGAGCTCACACTCGACGACCGGGTCCTCGACTACTTTCCCGATGAAGCTCCTGCCGTACCACATCGCAACCTCGAAGCTATGCGCATCCGCGATCTGTTGGTGATGAGCAGCGGCCATCAGGACGACACGCTCGGCAGATTCTTTGCAGGCGACGACGCCCCCTGGGTCCGGACCTTCCTCAGCTTGCCAGTCGAGCACAAACCGGGCACTCACTTTGCCTATAACACCGGCGCGACGTATATACTCGCGGCGATTTTGCAAAAGGCGACGGGTGACAATGTCGTCGATTACCTCGAGCCGCGCCTCTTCGAGCGCTTGGGGATAAATGGCTACCGCTGGCAGGAGAGCCCGCAGGGCATTACCGTCGGTGGTTGGGGCCTGCGGATCAAGACTGAGGACATTGCCCGCTTCGGCCAACTCTACCTGCAAAAAGGTGTGTGGGACGGCGAACGCGTCCTCAGCGAGGCGTGGGTTGAGGCGGCCACGTCGCGCCAGACCTCCAGTGGCAGCGACCCCGACAGCGACTGGGAACAGGGCTATGGTTACCTGTTTTGGCGCGGTCGCCATGGCAGCTACCGCACAGACGGGGCCTTCGGGCAGTTTTGCATTGTCTTGCCCGAGCAGGACGCGGTGCTGGCCATTACCGGCGGCGTCCGCAACCGCAAAGCACAAGACGTGCTCGACCTTGTCTGGGATCACTTGCTCCCTGCGATGAAACCCGAAGCCTTACCGGCGGCTGACCAGTCCCATGCGGTACTCGCCGACAAGATCTCGTTCCTCTTCCTCAAGCCGTTGCGGGCGGCTTCCTATTCGATGCGAGGCCCCGAACTCTCGGACCAGATATTTGAATTCGACGACAACGAGCAGGGCGTCGAGTCGATGTCCTTTGACTTCGGCCGCAACAGCAACGCCTTGATTATCCACGACGATCAGGGCGAGCACCGCATTGAAGTTGGTCACGGCACCTGGCTCAAAGGCGAAACCTCTTACGACAACCGCCGTCTTGAGCCGATCGCCACCAGCGGTGGCTGGACCGCTGCCGACACCTTTATGGCCAGGATCTTTTTTCTTGAAATGCCCTACTCCGCCAAGCTCGAATTCGACTTCAGCGAAGGGCGCGTGCGCTTCGACTTCGGCTATAACGTGTCCTTCGGCCAGATTCGACGGCCGCAACTGATCAGCGACTTCCCCTAGCCGCGCGGCGGTCTCCTTCTGCAACGGGCGTTCTATCCAATTGAAGCGGGTGCGGTCGTGATGGGCACGGTGCGGTTTGGTAATAACGTGAGAGATGAACTACCGACCCTATTTCATCAATGGCCAGGGTTATGCACATAAGCCTCTAAAACAGGCCCTTTCATCGCTCGGGGTGGACCGCGTCGGCAGCAGACGCGGCGCAAAGGCCGGCCCCCACCAGGCTGCTCCAAGCACACCCACACCGTTTGACCCGCCCCCCTAAAAGGCCCTTTATAATGCCTGTTTTCTGCACTCAATTGAAGAAAGAAGACTCATTCCTATGGACACAGCATTGGCAGCACTTAGTAGAGAAGAGATCCAACAGTTTATTGTGAACGGATTCCTCGTTAAACGAAATATCCTCGACCCCAAACTTTGTGTCGCAGCACGGGACAGGCTGTGGGTGGGAAATAGCTCAAGTCACTTGCGACGAGACGACCCTAAAACCTGGGTGAACGGTATCCCGGAAGCGGACCGTCAAAGCACGCCTGATGGCATGAATGATCGCACTGGTGACTGCGCCTGGCGATTGCGTGAACTCTCTGGCGATGAGGACATGATCGACTTGCTCCCACGCCGTGTGTTCCCATGGTTCGAGCAACTCCTCGGCGAAGTTGTGACACCAGAGGTAAGTTCCTCTGCGGCCGATCCGGATCCTGGTGGAAGCCGACTGCGTGGTTGGCCGGTTTGGGGCGGCAAGGAGTTGCGCGGTGTCTACTGCGTGCTGCCGAAAGAGCGCACGAGCTCTTCACCTTCGATGGCAGAAGCCGCCCGTGCTGGTGCGCATATTGACCCGGAGCCGATGCATCTGGTGGTGAGTGGCTACATTGATAAGGTTCCGAAGGGTGGGGGTGGAATTGCCCTCTTCCCAGGCAGTCACCGCTTGCTCTACGAAGCTGAGCCGGGCTCCGCAGACATCGCCCGCTATTCGATCTTGCACCCGCCCCATCCGGACAATTCCGCCGCGGCATTCGTGCTGCCACAGCCTCCAGGTCTTAGGGACGTACTCGCC
>DQLG01000443.1 GCA_015660315.1 Candidatus Latescibacterota bacterium | reverse complement strand
GCGCTGGCGGCTGGGCACAGTACAGGCGCGGCGCTTTGTTTTGCGGGATGCGAATCGACAGTTGGTGGCGCAGTTGACGGCGGGTTATAATGGTGGGGAGTTAGATTTAAGGGATGCCAGCGGCGAAATCACGGCGGTGTTGGGTGATGGGCTGAGGCTGCGCGATTCGGGGGGACAGGTGCGTGTCGCTTTGCGCTTGGGCGGGGATGGTGCGCCTTTTTTGGAGTTATCCGATGAGCGCGGCGAAGTGCGGGCCGGCTTTTCGCTGAGTGAAGACGGCACTGGCAGTCTGGCCTTTTACGACGAGACGGGGCAGCCGCGCTCGGGTTTGGGCGGCGGTCAGGCGCAGGCGATGCGCTTGAGTTTTTTCGATGGCGCCGGGCGGGTCAGGTGGCAAGGCGGGTTGGAGGACGACGAGGCGCCGATCCTCAGGCTTTGTGATCAGGAAGGGCAGATACGCGCGGTGTTGCGGGTGGGCACCGACGGTATGACCCTGCTGGAGATGAACGATCAGAATGGTCGCACGCGGACGGTGGTCGGCGTATTGGACGAGGGCTTGGCCTGGATCGGGTTGCTCGACGAGCAACAGCGTTTCCGCGCGGGCATGGGTGCGCGAAAAGATGGACGGCCGCGCTTGGATCTCTACGACGAGGAGGGCGAGACGCGGGCTTCGTTGCACTTGGATGACAAGGGGCGGCCCAAATTTGAACTGGAGGAATAGACGGGACATATGGATAAGGTGGTTATACTAGCGCGGGGGTTAGGCACGCGCATGCGGGCGGGCAATACTGAGGCCGATCTCGACGCGGGGCAGGAGGCGGTAGCCGCCACCGGCGTTAAGGCGCTGATGCCGATTGACCGGCCTTTTCTCGATTATGTGCTCGGCGACCTCGCCGAAGCCGGCTATCGGCGTGTTTGTCTGGTGATTGGTCCCGAGCACGATGCGGTGCGCCGCTATTTTGGCGAAGAACTGGTTTGCGAACGCTTGCAGATCGACTTTGTCGAGCAGCAGATGCCGGAGGGCACGGCCGACGCGTTAGTTGCGGCTGAGGATTGGGTCGGTGACGACCCTTTTCTGATGCTCAACTCGGACAATTATTATCCCCGCTCGGCGCTGGCGTCGCTACGTCGGCTTACAGGGCCGGGTGTGGCGGTCTTTGGCTGGGACAGTATGCTGAGTGAGGGTAATGTGTCCGAGGAACGCCTGTTGCGCTTTGCGATTATTGAGAGCGGTCTGGACGGGCAGCTTAGTCGTATCGTCGAGAAGCCGGATGCGGACGAATTGAGAACGTTTAGCGAATCCTGGGGTTTGGGCATGAACTGCTGGCGTTTTGACCAGCGGATCTTTGCCGCCTGTCGCGCGATCGAACGCTCGCCGCGCGGCGAGTTTGAATTGCCCGACGCGGTCGCTCGGGCACGGGAAACGGGCGTTGCTTTTGCAGTGCTGCATATAGACGAGGCGGTGCTGGATCTGTCGAGTCGGGCGGATGTGGCCTCGGTGAAGACGCTATTGACGGGCCGCGCGGTGCGTTTGTGAACCTCGCGTCGCTATTGGACGCGGAAGCCGTCGCGTCGCTGTTGGCGGGGCGTTTCGCGGGTGGGGAAACAGCAGAGCAGAAGGCGTTGCTTTTTGCACGCGGGGCACGGGCGTTAGCGAACGCGGGTGTTGATGGACAAGGGAAAGCGTGCGCTTTTTTCGTACCGGGGCGTGTCGAGATACTAGGCAAACACACCGACTATGCCGGTGGGCGCAGCATGGTCGCAGCGCTTGAGCGAGGTTTTTGCATAGTGGCGCACCCGCGTACTGACGCGCGCGTGCGCGTATTGGCCGTGGAGCTGGACGAAACCGTCGATTGTGAATGCGTGCCCGAACTGGAAGTACCGCACGGCACGTGGAGTAACTATCCGATGACGGTCGTCCGTCGTCTGTCGCGCAATTTCGGCGCGGGCCTACAAGGTGCCGATATCGCTTTTGTTAGCGACTTACCTCCAGCGGCCGGAATGAGTTCTTCCAGCGCACTGATGGTCGGGACCTATTTAGCATTGGCCGAGCACAATCGACTGGCGGAGCGCGAAGTGTATCGTCGTCATATAAACGAACCGCTGGAATTGGCGGCGTATCTCGGTACGATTGAAAACGGCCAGAACTTTGGCGCGTTGGAGGGCGACCGAGGGGTGGGTACTTTCGGTGGCAGCGAAGACCACACGGCGATGCTCTGTTCGCGGGCGGGTCAGTTCGGTCAATTTTCTTATTGCCCCGCTCGTTTCGAGCGCCACATCGCCCTGCCCGACGGTTATATGCTGGCATTGGGGTTTAGCGGGGTGGTGGCGGAGAAGACGGGTGCGGCACAGGCACAGTACAATAGAGCGTCGGGGTTGGTGTCGGCTATCGTCGAACACTGGTGCGAGACGACTGGACGCGATGAAATTTATCTGGCCGATGTGCTGGCCAGCAGTCCGCAAGCCGCAGACCAACTGCGCGATATTTTGTTGCAGGCGAAAGACGGGCCTTTTCCGGCGGCGGATCTCGTGACGAGACTAGAGCACTTTGTCTGTGAAAACGGGGAGATCGTCGGGCCGGCCGGCGACGCGCTTGCTGCTGGTGACCTCGCGGCCTTTGGTCGGTTGGTGGATCGCTCGCAAGCGTTAACGACGGATCTGCTGCAGAACCAGGTGCCGCAGACCGTAGCCCTAGCCAAATTGGCGCGCGAAGTGGGTGCGG
>DQLG01000560.1 GCA_015660315.1 Candidatus Latescibacterota bacterium | reverse complement strand
GCACCAGCGAAAGCACTTGCTCCGGCACAGCCCCGTCCTCCCACTCAATCAATGGCACCACCGCGCTCTGCAATTCGCGCGTGCCCAATAACAACGGCCCATAACAACCAGTCACCGCCCCATAACCCCAATTGCGACCGTGCCCCGCCGCCACCGAGCAAATCGCCCCACCCATATCCGCGTGCTCGCGACCACCGCGCAACACCCGCCTGGCCATCGTCAATTTAACTGCCGCCGCAGCGAGCGAGCGCCTCGCTGACGCCACCTCACCGGTCAATTGATAAGCCAACGCCAACGCTGCTGTAGACGGCTCACGCGTAGGCTGCACCGAGCCATCCTCTGCCCACTGCCCCCAATAAATCATATCATTGCGCTTGCCGACCCCCGGCTCGCGACGACCGCGTTCTTCGGGAAAAACCATCGCCCACGGCGCCGACGATTCCGCCGACATCTGCGCCAGCACCGCGCGCATCGCATCATCGAACGAGGTATCGTCAAAGGTCCAGCGATAATAAGAGAGCGCGGCGGCGGCGACATCGGCGAAGGGATCGAGCAATTCGCCAAGCAAGGGCTCGACGATACGTGCCGCCGCATCGCGAAAAATATCATCACCCGACAATAAATAGAGATCCCCAAGCACGTAAACCGCCCCCGAAGCCAGCAGATTCTCAATACCGGCCAACGGATCTCCGGGCAGGTGATGACTAGCCGCCGCCATCACCTGCTCCTCCCGCGTCTGCAGATCCTCGCGGTGCAAACCCCGACCTGCCAAGTCCCACAACATCGGCATCGGCCCTTGCACGGCCAACAGCCGCTCCGCGCGTCGCCTGCCATAGCGCAACGCCCAATCGCGATAACGCTGCTCGCCCGTGATACGCCATGCTGCCAGGGCGATATGCACGAAGCGAAAGTGCTCGGCTAATTCGCGTTCAAAAATAACATCCCCACCGACGATTTTGCTGCCGATGCGATAGCTCAAAAAAACATCGCGCTGCCAATCGTACCAATCGGGCACGCCCTCTCCCCAATTACCAATATGCTGCGCGGCACCATGCAATAGCGCCGCCGCCTCTTTGTCTTCGGGAAAAAGGCCCAGATAGCGCGGTAGAAACAATAAAAAAGGCTCGGTGCCGTGATGCGCCTCGGCCTCGGCCTCATAGCCTAAATGCCCCTCAGTCGCGACCCAGTGCTTGAGGTCGGCGACCAGCGAGCGAAAGCGCTCAACGATGCGCTCGTCGCCGCTGATTAAATACTGGGGGAAAAAAGCCAACGCGTAATTGGCCTCGTCTTCGCCGCCCTGGTGGCGGTCCGGCCCGTCGCGCTGAATACTCTGCTCGACCCACAGCGACATCTCACGACGCAGCGCGGCATAATGGGCAAAGGTCTGGGATAGTTCGTCTTGTGTCGTCATAGACTTGAATATATCAAAGCCCACTGATCCTCCCAATGCCTAGAGCCCGGTGAAGTCGATATCCAGCAAGGGGGTAGCGGCCTCGATCAATGCGCGACGGCCGGTCATAAAATCGCATGTTCAAGGAAGGCAATGTAGACTTTCAATACAACCGTTTTGCCAAGCGCTACCGAGGTCAATGTAGCGTGTTTTAAAATCAATTTATACCCACTGCCCAGCCGCCGCTAAGACCTCACATGCGCTTCTCGCCACACCAGGCCGATGCCGAAGGTGCACACCGTACCATCCTGGGTAGTTTAGTTGACGTAACTATTTTATCTTGCTATAGTTTACCTACTCATATAGGCCCGAGCAGGTTCTGCTACAATCACGCGTCTTTCGTCTGACGCCCGTAAAACTTCCCGCTACGTGCAATCACTCACGACGCGAAGCATAGCAATAAAGAGATAATCATATTGCCGTATCGCTCCATACTGCATTTTCTACGCCGTTTAGGCCTCGTCGCTCTCGGCCTGTTTCTTCTCACTGAAGCCCTCGGTCATATCACGTTCTTCCTCTCCGGAGCAGGCGATGCCGATTTGCGCCGTCTCGAAGCCCTACCGGCGCCCGCCCGTCAGGACCGCCCGCCGGAAAACCTCAACGGGGTCGCCGAATGGCCAACTGCCAAAGGCCGCGCCTTCCAACAAGCGCCAATGCTCGACTCTCTAGTCCAGAACGGCATCTTGCCCCCGGTCGCAGACCGCTTGCCGGAAAACCCGTTGGTCATCGTGCCCGCCGACCAGCACGGTCCCTACGGCGGCACCTGGACTCGCTACGGCACCAGTCCTTCTGATATAGGCATCTTCAGCCACCGCCTGGCCTATGACGGCCTGATGCGCTGGGGGCCGATGGGCCACGAGATCCGCCCCAACCTCGCCACGCACTGGGACATCGCCGACGAGGGCCGCAGCTATACCTTTCATCTAAGGCGTGGAGTGCGCTGGTCCGACGGGCATCCCTTTACCGCCGACGATATTATTTTCTGGTACGAAGATGTCTTGCAGAATAAAGACCTGACCCCAGTCATTTCCGTCGAGTACAACAAAGGCGGCCAACTGGTGCAGATCGAAAAACTCGACGACTACACCGTGCGCTTTCGCTACGCCGAACCCTATGGCCTCTTTCTCAAAATGATGGCCTCGAATTTGAGCTACCGGCTCGTCAGTTACCCAGCCCATTATCTCAAGCAATTCCACCCGCGCTATGTACCGCAAGAAGAATTATTGGCCAAGGCTCGCGCTGCGGGCAAGGATTTTTGGTATCAGTATTTCACCGACCGCTACGACTATCGCAACCCCACCTGCCCGCGCATCTGGCCCTGGATTGTCAACAAGCCCCCACCGGCCAGGCCCGCTGAGTTTATCCGCAATCCCTACTATTGGAAGGTCGATCCCGACGGCCAGCAACTGCCCTATATCGACCGCATGACCTTTGAGATCTTTGATATCGAGACGATTAATATCAAAGCCATCAATGGCGAAGTCGGCATGCAGGGCCGCCATACAACCTTCCAGAACTACCCGCTGTTTATGGCCAATCAGGAGCACGGCGGCTACAAGGTCCGCCACTGGCTCGACGGCGGCGATGGGACCATG
>DQLG01000609.1 GCA_015660315.1 Candidatus Latescibacterota bacterium | reverse complement strand
GGTGCGCATTGCGGGGAAAGAATTGAATTCGCTCGACCCCGAAACGGGCACCCAGATCGAAATCCATGATCACCCCGAGCGAATTGACCTGTGAGCCACCGCGAGCAGTCTTGCGTTCGAAGGCCGTCGTGGGATCATTGTCCACCATAAAGACCAGACCGGCTTTTATATCCTTCGACAGAATGGTCGGCGCCCCCAACTGCCCACCCCGGTCGAGCAGACCCAAGGCAATATTTATGCTCTCGTCGGCTTGCTGGGGCGAGAGCCAACCCGTGCGATCTCTGGCATCGAACTCAATGACATTGCCCGGGGTGTTGCTGAACTCGACCTCGGTCGGGCCGGTTTGCACCGCAGCCGCGATAGCACCTCCCCCATCCACCCAAGCCAGGCCATTGTCCCCGCCCATAATAATGGTGCGGCGCTCTGCCCCGAGGTCCTGGCCTATCAGGCAGAAAAGGCCCACCAATGCCACAACCAGCGACTTCATCTTCCCTCCCGGATGCAACAAGGCAGTACTACCTCCTTAAAAAACATTATCGATGCCACGAGCTTTTCATCGTCAATAGGCCACGTGCAATAAGCGCTGTATGCCCGTTTGCTGCACCTGCGAGTCCGAATCGGCATCGATGTTTATACGCAAGATATAAATCCCTGGTGGGACCACCCCCCCCCGCTCGTCATCCGCCACCCAGTCGATTGAATACTTTCCCGCCATAATCGGCTTTTGAACATCCAGTATCCGCACCGCCCGACCGCTCAGATCATAGATCTGCACCTTAACCGGGCGCACCCCGCTCAACCTGCGCACGGTAAAATCGAAGGTCATCGCGTCGTTGACTCCGTCGCCATTCGGCGTTACAACCGCCGGTTGAATCTGCACGTCTCCCAAGACCTTGTTGTCCAGCACTGAAGCCAGAATCTGCAGCCCTTGCGTCTTGGCCAGTTCGGTCACGTCCCCAGGGTCAACCTGTTGCCACGAATTTTCCAGGGAAGAATTGCCCATCGCCGCCTGTAAGACGATACCGGTCGAGAAAAGAGCCGTAGTAAACTTCACCTCGATCAAATCGGTCTGCCCTCCCTGCTGCACCAAGCGATCAAGGCGCAACCAGAGCGAGTCGGAACGCGTCTGCATCACCTGCACATCGGCCAACTGCTCGGCCTCGCCGTTTTCCCACTGCGACAAGCTGCCCAGACGCAGCGAGGAAAATGCCAATGACATATCCGGCGGGGTGCGCACCAAGATCTCGTCGAAACCAAGATCCAGTGGCGCAAAAATCGGTTTGATGAACAGCGAAACTTCCTGCGACTCGCCTAGACGTTCGAAGACTCCAATATCCAATTCCCCGTGCAACTGTTGTGCCACCGGCGGATTGAAATTCAGCCGGATGGAGCGCAGCGCGGCGGCGCTCGTCGGATCTTGCGTCGTCAACCGGGCGCGCAGCAGCAAGAATTCGCGCGGACTAGGGGAAGCGATCGGATCGCCGGATCGGGCATAGGGCGCACTCCAATTGCTCCAATCGGCACCGGCGACCTCCAACGTGTCGATCCGGCCCTTTTTGAAGAAACCCAGTTTTTCGTATTTGCCAGCGGCGACTTCGACACCGCCGCTGTCGTGATAGCGATAGTCATCGGCGACCTCATTGCCGGTGCGAGTCTGTATCTCTATAGAGGTGCCCTCAGGCGTGTCCGCATCCCATTCGATGGACACCAAATTCTTGGCGCCCTGCAGCGGGATCAGCCCCGACACCAGTTCCACTTCGGGATGATGTCCTTCACCGTAGAGCTGTACTTCCCGGGGACGGGCCTTATTGCCCTCTCTGCCCGACTCACTGCTGGAAAAGGGATACGCCACGCGCAAAAAACGGGCGTGGATGGGCGGGAAGGTGTTGACCTCGTGCGACGTCCCCAGACCGCGCACCTGCTCGGGTGCAGTCCACAGCAGGCCGCCACCCGGGGCCGAAGTGCCGTCCGAAGTCTGAATTTCGTATACGTGGAAGCTGGCCCCGGCCAATCGACCACCAGCCACACTGAGGTTGTACCACATTTGCACGGTGTCCAACCAAAAGGAAGCACCCAAGTCGAATTGCAAAAAACGCTCCCCGAAGGCCACGTTGCCAATCGGAAAGGACTTGAGGTTGAAGGTCAGATAGGTGCCTTCTCCATCTACTAGGTTGCCCACCGATCCTTCATGAGAGCTTTCGGCACTGCCATTGCGATCTAGGACCATCCCCTGAGCAATATTCTGGCCCAGCTCGTAGACTTCCAATTCGGCCAGGCGGGGGCGCTCGCGCCTATAATAACGGACCGCACCGCGCGACTCGGAATCGATCGCCTCGTAGATCGCCGCCTCTACTTCCACTTCTCCCTCACCCACCTTCTTGTAGAAAGCCACGCCCCCCTTGTCTGAGCCAGTCAGTGTTTCGTATTCCTCGGCCGAGACCTCGACACCGCGCGCACCATCGCTTTCGGTAATCACGACTTGCACAAAACGCACCATGTCACCGGCGAAATCCACGCCGGCAACGGGGTCGATCAACTCCCCGCGGTCCAAGTCAAATTCGAACACGCGCTGGACCTTGTTGTCACTCGGGGTCCTATAGACCTGATACATGGGGATATTGCCCGCTATCTGGGCACCCTTGTCGGCATTATCAGCGGTGAGCACAACAAATTGCAGAAAGGGATCTCCCTGACCTTCTGGCACGAATTTCAAGCCGATATGCGTGGCATTGATCAAGCGCCCCAGATCGATCTGGAACCACCAGTCGCGCAACGGGCTATCCGGATCCGGCTCCCAATAGGTCGTTTCGTCCCCGTCGAACAAATTGGCGACAGCCTCGGGGTTTGAACCGGCTTCGATCGCATCGAGAATGCTCGTATTGGCGGGGTCTTCGGCGGTGCGTCGCAGATGATCGAGAATGTCCAATACGGCATTGTTGCCTTTGGCTACAAAAGCCGGTACGACCTCCCCATTAGCAGCAACGTCCAAGGTCCCCTCGACAAATTCCCAATTGCGCCAATGGGCCTGGGTGTTGATGGCAACATGATCCGTCTCCAGGGAATGATTCTGCCCCCAGGCAGGACCGAGCAAGCCGACATAGATACCCAGCACGATTGCGATCATTGCGATCACCATAGCCCAATCTCCTGAGATAAACCGGCCATTTAATAAGCGACCGATACTACGCCCGAGCGCTGCTGTCGGCCCTCTTCGGTCTCGGCCTCGACGCGGCAAATGTAGATCCCGGGACTCACTCGCTGCCCCCTGCCATCCAGCCCGTCCCACTGCTGCACATGGCGGCCGGCAACATCGAAGCCATCATACACCCGTCGCACCAACCTGCCCGCCAGATCTCGTATCTCTACGAGTACTGGAGTCGGCGCGACCAGTTTGAGCAGATCATAGGAAATATCCAACCCATCGTTGACACCATCGCCATTGGGCGTGAAAACGCCTCCGTCCAGATCCAGCGAACTTAAGATCTGGGAGCTCAGTGAAAAGGCCTGGACCGAGAGGGTATTGCCATCCAGCAGCGCCGTGGCGTCACCGACCTGCACCGGCTG
>DQLG01000201.1 GCA_015660315.1 Candidatus Latescibacterota bacterium | reverse complement strand
TCACCGACGAGTGGAGCCGCACCGAGGTGTTGGGCGACCCGGATGATACGCGCCAGTTCGAGTTGTTGACAACCAATGATTCGGTGCTCGACGGCCTGCTGTTTTTCGCTGGAGAAGATGCCGCGCGCGAGTATATCAATACGGCCGTTTACGATTATCGTTCGATCGAGCGGCTGTGGGAGTTGGCGGCGGTGCTGAACAAGGGTTGGCGCGAGATTTATCAGGCCCAGTTCACCCTAACATGGAAGAAGGCGCGCCACCGGCCCGATGCCATTGAGCCGATAAAATACGCGCCAAATGTCGACGAAGGTATCGACTCTGGCGGCGATACGGCGAGTGCGGACGATTTATTTGCCGATGACGATTTTTTTGCCGATGGGGCGGACGATTTATTTAGCGATGATGATTTTTTTGATGAGGAGGCTGGGGCCGATCCTGTGTCGGGCGCTGGCATCGAGTTTTTGGATTATAGCGATGGCGAGATTCCAGTGGATGCGGCGTGGGCGGATATTCTGACAGAGCGTTCGCGTTCGATCGATTTGAGTACTGAGTTTGTGCGCGACACGCGCGACAGCCGCTTTGCCCCGAGCAGGGGTACCCTCTTGCGGTTGACGGGGCTCTATGCGATCAAGCTGGGCCGGCGCCAGACCTATGTGGTTGATGGCGAGGCCGAGCTGCGTCGCTATCAGCCGCTGTCGCGTCGTCTGGTATTGGCCTTGGCCTTGCAAGGCACGCGCACGGCGTCGTTGCGCAGCGGGCGAGAGGTGCCGCCGGTCTACTGGAAAGACTACGGGGGCGAGGGTTCACTGCGCGGTGTCGAGCGCAACGCGATACAGGCGGTAGGCGGTGGGCAGATCGGTTTCAATTTGCGTGGCGAACTGCGTTATCAGCGCGGTATTCTCGGACTGGTCGCCTTTTGGGACCGGGCTCAGGTTTGGCACGAGCGGCGAGAAGTGGCCTTGCGGCGGATGGTCGACGGTTATGGTGTGGGGTTGCGCTATACCCTGGGTTTCCCCTTCCGTTTTGACGTGGCCCTTAACGACGGATTTGACGAGGGGGATAAGATTCGGTTTTATTTTTCCATTGGACAAGCATTCTGAGCTAGGAGTATTACATGCAATCGTTTCGCAGCAGCGCCACGACCCAGGGGCGCCGGATGGCCGGCGCGCGCGCCTTGTGGCGGGCCACGGGGATGAAGACCGAAGATTTCCAGAAACCCATTATCGCCATCGCCAATTCGTTTACCCAGTTTGTGCCGGGGCACGTGCATTTGCACCCGATCGGGCAAAAGGTAAAAGAAGTGATCGACGCCAATGGCGGTTATGGGGTCGAGTTTAATACGATCGCTGTTGACGACGGCATTGCAATGGGCCACGACGGCATGCTCTACTCGTTGCCGAGCCGCGAACTGATCGCTGACAGCGTCGAATATATGGTGCAGGCGCACAAGGCCGATGCGCTGGTCTGTATCTCCAATTGCGACAAGATCACGCCGGGCATGTTATTGGCCGCGCTGCGGCTTAATATCCCGGCGATCTTCGTCTCGGGCGGACCGATGGAAGCGGGCAAGGCCGAGTTGTCGACTGGCAGCGCAAAACTCGATTTGATCGACGCGATGATCTCCGCTGCCGACCCCAATCTGAGCGATGAGGATGTCGAGAAGATGGAGGAGGCCTCCTGCCCGACCTGCGGTTCGTGCTCGGGTATGTTCACCGCCAATTCCATGAACTGCCTCAACGAGGCCATTGGCCTGGCGTTGCCGGGCAATGGCACTATTTTGGCGACGCACGCTTTGCGCTGGGAGCTTTTTGAGGCGGCCGGCAAGCGCATCGTCGAGATGGCCAAGTCGTTTTATCTGGAGGGTGATGCTTCGGTCTTGCCGCGTGGTATCGCGACTTTCGAGGCTTTTGAAAATGCGATGACCTTGGATATCGCGATGGGCGGCTCGACCAATACCGTGTTGCATTTATTGGCGATGGCGCGCGAGGCGGAGGTTAATTTCACCATGGCCGATATCGACCGGCTGTCGCGCCAAGTGCCCTGTGTCTGCAAAGTGGCACCGGCTTCGCAGGAATACCATGTCGAGGACGTGGCTCGGGCCGGGGGCATTATGAGCATTTTGGGTGAGCTAGAGCGTGGTGGCAAGATCCATTCTGCACCGAACACGGTGTCGGGTATGTCGATCGGCGCGCTGATTGCTGAGACCGATATTCGCGCTGGCGGTGAGGTGACGGATTTCGCCAAACAGCGGGGTCTTGTCGCGCCGGGCAATGCGCGCACCAAGGAAGCTTTTTCGCAAAGTAAGTTTTACGATGAATCGGACACGGATGCGGAGCAGGGTTGTATCCGCGCGGTCGACCATGCCTATTCGCAGGACGGCGGTCTGGCGGTGCTGTTCGGCAATATCGCCGAAGAGGGCTGTATCGTGAAGACGGCGGGGGTCGACGAGTCGCTATTGGTTTTTGAAGGGCCAGCACGGGTCTTTGAATCCCAGGACGAAGCGTGCGAGGAGATTCTGGCCAAACGCGTCAAAGAAGGCGATGTGGTGGTTATCCGTTACGAGGGGCCGAAGGGTGGGCCGGGTATGCAGGAAATGCTCTATCCGACCTCGTATATCAAGTCGATGGGCTTGGGTAAAGCCTGTGCGTTGTTAACCGACGGTCGTTTTTCTGGTGGTACTTCTGGCTTGTCGCTTGGCCATGTTTCGCCCGAGGCGGCCGAGGGCGGGGCCATCGCGCTATTAGAAGAAGGCGATACCATCCGCATCGACATTCCCCACCGCAAGATCGATATGTTGGTGCCCGATGCCGAGTTGGCTGAGCGCCGCAAGAAGATGGAGGCGCTAGGGGTGGACGCGTATCGGCCCAAGGACCGTCAGCGCTACGTCTCCCAGGCGTTGCAGGCTTATGCGGCGTTGACGACGAGCGCGGCGCATGGGGCGGTGCGCGACGTGGGGCAGTTGCGCAAGTAGAGCAAGCTACTCATCCTAAAAAAAGAGACGTGGGTTTGCCGCGTCTCTTTTTTTGATAGAAAGAGGAGTCTTATGAAAATCGTAGCACTGGACGGACATACACTAAACCCCGGCGACAATCCCTGGGATCCGGTTGCGGCATTGGGCGATTTTTCGGTCTACGACAAACCGCCGGATGAGCTGGTGTTGGAACGCGCGGCCGGGGCCCAGGTGCTCTTGACCAACAAGGTGCCGCTGACCCCGGCGGTTTTCGACGCGCTGCCCGATCTACAGTTCGTATCGGTGACGGCTACTGGCTTTAATGTCGTCGATACGGAAGCGGCCCGGGCGCGCGATATCCCGGTGTCGAATATTCCCGTTTATGGCACCGACTCGGTGGCGCAATACGCGATGGCGCTGTTGTTGGAGCTGTGCCACCAGGTCGGTCATCACGATAACGCAGTGCATCAGGGTGGCTGGAAGAATTCGGGCTATTGGTCGTTTTGGGAGACGCCGTTGATGGAGCTGGCGGGCAAGACGATTGGTCTGATTGGTTTCGGGCGCATCGGCCAACGGGTCGGCGAGTTGGCACACGCCTTTGGCATGGAGGTCTGGGCCTATGCGCCTTCGCCCAAAGACGCGCCGGCCTATGCGCCCTTCGCGCTGAAGAGCGTCGAGGAGATTTTTGCCGGCGCCGACGTGGTTAGCCTGCACTGTCCGCAGACGCCAGAGAATACAGGTTTTGTCAACGCGAATCTATTGGCGACGATGAAGGAGGGGGCACTATTCATTAATACCGGGCGCGGTGGGCTGGTCGATGAGCAGGCCTTGTTAGACGCCTTGCGGGCGGGCACACCGCGC
>DQLG01000183.1 GCA_015660315.1 Candidatus Latescibacterota bacterium | reverse complement strand
CGAGGAGCCTGTCTTATTTCAAGAAGGCTTTCGTGCAACAAAGCCATAAAATTATGTTAAAAGAATGCTTACAAAGACATCAATAACTGGCTCACATTTTGCTTGTCTCCTCGCTTCTTTCTACTATGAATGCGGACGTAAACCATGCTATCAGATACAACTTCTTTCAAAGTTTTATTTGTCGAAGAAGAAGAAATGGATTTTCTCGACACCATAATGTCATTGGCCAATGAGGCCATCTGCAAGGTCGTGCATGTGCGGAGCCCCCAGCAAGCCCTGCTCTGCCTATATCGGAAAAACTACAATATCGTCCTGCTTGACTTGCCCGATACGAATAGCTGTGCAGATAATTGAAAATATCCGTCTGTACAGCCCCAACGTCGCCACACTGATTTTAGCCGATAGTGACGACGAAGCGCAAGTCATCGCTGCCGTCGGCCAAGGCGCGCAAAGTTCTCTAGTCAAAGGACATTTCGACGGGGCCTCCTTAGCCGAATAGATGCGCGACGCCATCGAACAACGCGAATTACATCTGGCCAGCGACTAATGCGCCACGCAAGCGCTGCGACCTCGGGCATGCGGTCGCAGCGGTTTTTTTGTAGTATATTGCAATCGCGGCCCTGATCGCGATATCAACTTCCGATATTAATCCTACTAGCGAAAGCTCGAGCCATGCTCTTATTATTGGCAATCCTATGCATTTTTATCTGCTGGCCGGTTTGCGCCGACCCCGACACCGCGGCAAGCCTCCCCCACACCACCAACTCCACTGTCTCAGCGGAGGAAGGTGACCAGGGCGAAGAAGGCGAGTCAACGGAAGAGGATGAGGAAGAGGAAGAGGAAGAGGAAGAGGAAGACAATGGCCCCGAATTCAAGGAAGTCGTCAAAGGCTTCGCGCATATCGAAGGGCTCTTCGACCTCTATCTAGATGCCGAAGAAAACAAAGTCTACTTGGCCCTAGAACCGGGACAGTTCGACAAGATCTACCTCTGTAATATCTCGCGCAGCAAGGGCGACGGCTACTTTTTCGATTCGGCCTCGATGATGTTTAACTTCCCTTTCGTCTTCGAACGCGTTGGTAAAAAAGTCTTCTTCACGCATAAGAATGTATACTATCGCGCCGACCGCGATGCCGCCATTCACCGCGCCATCGACCGGCTTTCTGATTCGGTTATGGGCACCTCCGCCATCGAAGGCCAACCCCACCCAGAGACCGGCGCGGTACTCATTGACCCTGGGCCCTTCTTCGTCCAGGACATCGGCCTAGCCGGCTTTATGCTCGGCGAGCAGGATCTCGACTACAGCCTCGACGACGACAGTAGTTATTTTGGCGATTTGGCCAACTTCCCGCAAAACACCGAAATCGACGTGGTGCTCAATTACAAGACCGGGTCTCCGAAACGCGCCGTCCCGACCCTACCCGACAATCGCTCGTTTCGCCACACCTACCACTACAGCCTTTGCAACCTGCCCGACTCCGATTTCCAGCCGCGCCTAGCCGATGACCGTGTCGGCCACTTCATCACCATCCACCAGGACTACACCTCGGTCCTCAAAGAAGATCCCTACGTCCGCTATATCGACCGTTGGCACCTGGAAAAGGCCGAAGCCAAATTCAAACGTTCCAAACCGAAAAAACCCATCGTCTACTGGCTCGAAAACACCATCCCAATCGAATACCGCGACGCCGTGCGCGCGGGCGTGCTGGTTTGGAACAAAGCCTTCGAAAAGATCGGCTACGAAAACGCCATCGTCGTCGAACAGCAGCCCGACGACGCGACCTGGGACCCGGCTGACGCCCGCTATAGCACTATCCGCTGGATGGTCCAGCCCGGGCGGGCCTACGCCGTCGGTCCATCGCGTAGCAATCCCTTCACCGGCCAGATATACGATGCCGATATCCGCATCTCCGCCGACTTCATCCGCTACGCCTATCGGGAGTTCACCGAAGTCGCCGACCCGGTCTCGCACTGGACTGTCGTTGATTCGCTAACCCAGGGCCTGGGACTGATCCGCAATTACACGCAGGGCTATTGCGATATGGCCGACGGCCTGCTACAGGAAGCCGCCTTCGGCTGGCAGATCCTCGCCGTGCGCGGCGGCCCCGTCGACGCCGAAGAATATATCCGCCAGCTCGTCATCCAGCTCGTCGCCCACGAAGTCGGCCACACCCTGGGGCTGCGCCACAACTTCAAAGCCAGCACCGTGCACAGCGCCAGCCAATTGCACGATGCCGAAGTCAACGCCGCGCACGGCGTCTCCGGTTCGGTGATGGATTACAACCCCGTCAATATCGCCCCCGAGGGCATGCCGCAGGGCGAATACTACCAGACGACCCTCGGCCCCTACGACTATTGGGCCATCGAATACGCCTACAAAACCATCGACGCCGACAGCCCCGAAAGTGAGCGCAAAATCCTCGACAAAATCGCCGCCCGGGTAGCCGAGCCCGACCTAGCCTATGGAACCGACGAAGACGCGCACTACGGAACCCAAGGCATCGATCCCAGCGCCACCCGCTGGGATTTGCGCGATGACCCCATCGCCCACTACCGCGACCAGATGCTGCTGTCGCGCGAGTTATGGGACAAAATGGAAGACAGATTCGAGAAGAAAGGCGCCCGCTACGAGCGCTTGCGCCACGTGTTCAGCTGGGGCTTTAGGCCCTACCGGTCCGGCGTGGGCAATGTCAGCCGCTATATCGGCGGCATCTACCACCACCGCGACCATAT
>DQLG01000130.1 GCA_015660315.1 Candidatus Latescibacterota bacterium | reverse complement strand
GGGTGGGGTTGCCACCACCATCAGAGTATCATCCGGTCCGACTGTCTCACCCGAAACCGCCTCATTGCCGCGGCATAGTCCTGCGGCACGCCCCGGCCGTTCTCTTACATGGAGCCGAGGTTGAACTGGGCCGACGCGTAGGCCGAATTAGGCGGCCGGCCTTTGGCCTGCTTGCCTAATACACAAATAAGACTTCGAAACGTCCCCCACTGCCATCCGACGCTTCGTCGTTGAAGGTATAGAACCCCTCGAGTTGGAGTTGGACATATTGTCCCACCGCCTGCTGCAGCTGGAACCCGAGTCCGAGGGAGTCGAAGTTCGGGCCGGCGCTGCCGAAGTCCTTGCGCCCGGCGACCTCGAGGATCAGGTTGCGCCTCTTATTGTCCCAAAACGCCTGATACCCTGCCGCGAAGCCGGCGGTGTCGTCGACGAAATTATTTATCTCCGAGCCATAGAGACTCAGGTTGGGAGACGCGAATAGAATGCCGGTGTTGCCAAGCGGGCCGCCGTTGACGGCCTCCCGTCCGGCCTGGGTGAAATTGCCGGCGCTGACGAAGGTATTGAAATAGGCGATGTCGTCGGAGCCATGGGGTGTTTTGGAGAGTTCCACCGTGAATAATGTGCCGTCGCCAACCGCGTTGCCGGCGATTTCATTTTCCAGCGCAAACGAGCTGTTGACCCGGAATGCCGTGCTGAGGCCGCCGAGCGAATTGATCCGTTGGATCGCCGAGGCGCCGACATAGAATGCGTCGCCGTCGCCGGTGTTATCGTCGACGTAAATCAGATCGAGATTGTAGGTGCTGACAGACGCATCGACGGCGGTGAACAATGCGTACATGTTCTCTTCAGCCCCGCGCAGGCGGTCGTTACGGTCCAGGCGATCCCAGGCCCACATCCCGGATATTCTCAGGTTCGAGGTGTTGGGGAAGGGGAGGTTGTTGCGAACGAAACCAAGAGCATCGACCGTATCGTTGATCAAGATGCCTTCCTGAAAAGTAATTGGCTGGCGCCCAACCGTGAAGCCGAAGTCGATGGGAGTTATGCCGGCCCGGTCCAGGTTGGGGATCAAGCTGCCCACGTCGCCTTCGAAAAACAGAGTCTCGACATCGATATTCAGCTCATTCACGGTTCCCTCGTCGGCACCCTCGAAGGTGTGGCGGCTAAAGCGGCCCGGCTGGTTGTTATCAAACGGTCGCAGGCCGAGCAGGATTTTTTCGGTGCCGGTCAATTGCAGGTTGGCGAATAGGTCCATACGGTTGGCCAATTCCGTTTCCCGCTCGTTGCCCGAAATACCGTTATCGAAACTCTGCAGCACAGTTCGGTTGACAAAGTATGACCAAAAACGCGGCTGCCAGACAGCGCCGAGGATAGGCACAACGAAACCCTTGTCGAGCTGGCCAGTGTCAAGAAAAGGATCACCCAATTCGATAAAAAGCGCCGGTCGGTGGGGGATCTTATCGGTGGACTTGAAAGGAACATATTCCTCTTTCAGCGCCTCGACGTACACCGGTTCGCCAAGCGGCCAGAAGGAACTGTACCACTTCGCCCCCTTTTCCGCGGCGCGCGCTATACCGGACACCGCCATGCCAAGAACCAACGCGGCAGTCAGACCAATTAACCGCTCCGCTGTCCCACGCCGTCGCCCCGTTACCCGGTTGCCGGCGTCCCCATGCAAACTAATTTTCGCCATTCCGATGGATCCTATTTGACTTTGAAGACGATCTCACGTTGCCACAAGACTTGTGCGCCCGCGATCAGGGCATCACCGGCCTGACGTGGCGTCAGGCCATAGTCGAAACCGACACTCTGCATGGCAACAATCAGGTTGATCGGGGCCGGCTGGGAAATCAGCTTGATGTCCGCGCGGTAGGGGCCCTTGCCAGTCAACTCGTCGCCGTCGATCTTGTATTCCGCCCATCGTTCGCCAAGGGGCTCGATCCCCTTCTTGTGGTTGCGTTCGGTGGGCGGCTCGCCAGTGAATACCAGTGAGCGCGGCGAAGGCAGCACCCGCGGCAGTGAAGTCACCGGATAGGGGATCGGGATGACGTGCTCGATTTCGCCGCCACGAGCGTTCTGGGTGACGAATATCGATTGCAGGCTAAACAGATTCTGATCCAGTGGTGTCACTCCGGCGTGAACATAGGCGGAGTGGCCGTCGCGCAGATCGCCATTGGGGTCCCGGTCGCCGGATCTAAGGACGACCGCACCGGTCTTGTCAGTAACCGTAACATCGAGCCAAACCAGCCGTTCGCCAGTGAACCCGGTGGGAACGTTGTGGCCGTCAGTGCCGTTCCTGACCTGGACCCGGAACGCGATGCCACCGCTGTCGGCCCGGTCCGTTATGATGTCGCCCATAACATAGCCATTGCGCAGAAGCTCGAGGCGCTTCTGGGTTGCCCATTTGAGGCGCTTAAACTGTAAGTTCAAGATCTCACGCGCATCATAACGGTCGTCGATCGCCTGCCAGCGTTCAGGGTACACCTTGCCCTCGGGGACATTGTCTTCGAACTCATCGGTGCCCCAGCCGGCCTCGACATCGAACCGCAGCCATTCAGCCAGTGACGCCAATTGCTGCGCCTCGGCATTGTGGGGAAATATTCCCGGATGAATGATCGAATAATCCGGCCCGGCGAAAAAGTGGTTGGTCAGCTTGCGCGGTTTGGTCGGCACGCCGCCGACGACCGCGCCGGGCCCTTGCTCATATCCCGACGCCACCCCCTGCTCCTTGCCCATGTGGCAGTCCTGGCAGGTCACGCCACGCGCCGCCGCTGGTGACGTCCGGTATTCACTGTATGCCTCCTCCAAGCGGAAGCCATTGAACAATGTCACATCATGACAGGCGCCGCAAAATACCGGATCGGAGAGGGTGGCGAATTGCTTGATCACTTTATGCATTTTGCGGCCCGCCTCTTCGGGGTTGATCACCACCTTGTAGTCCTGGGAATTGTCGAGCACCCGCTCCAATTCTTCGTTGCCCTTCGGGCCGAACACGGCCTCTGTTAGGCCGCCTTCAACCAAAGCGAGGCGGCCGGAGACCTTGTTGTAAGCTTTGTTGATGCGGTGGCAGACCACGCAGGTGATGCCCTCGCGTGAGGTCGGGTGGCGTTCCAAATTGGAAACGAAAGAATTCTCGCCCAGGTTAGCGCCCACCGCGTTGTGACAGCGCAGGCAGAAATCGCCGTTCGAGCCATTTGCCAATTCGTTGATCTTGTTGTTGAGGGAAAGATAGACAGGGCTAAGTTGTGCGTAGGAGTGTTGGGACACCGACCATTCGCCGTAATGTTTGGGATGGCATGTGCCGCAAGTGCCGGCAGATGGGTACCGGTTTTCCGCGAACAGCGCTTCGTGGGCCGCCT
>DQLG01000186.1 GCA_015660315.1 Candidatus Latescibacterota bacterium | reverse complement strand
GGATCGATGTGATGGGGGTGGAATTGGACAATAGTGCCAGCCGGCTGGTGATGCATGCCGTCCGCCGCAGCCTACGCGAAGATCACTAGGAAACGGTCTGGATTCGGCTATGATGGGGGCTGCCAATATCCGCTGGGCTCGATGGGTGCAAGGGGGATTGTGCCTTGTTTTGCTCTGTCTGCCTGCCTCTGCCCAACGCCGTCGTTCGCCGAACTACGGTCTCAATATTATCACCTCTCCCGCCTCGCAACCCCTGCGGCCCTTTATTCGTCGCGGCACCTGGCCGGGATACTGGAACTACGGTGGGCAGCCCTATTCCCCGACTACGGTCAGTGGACGCTCGTCGGAGTTGTACGATCGCTTGGGCACTCACCTGTTGCGCGGTTATCCCTTGGTGAGTTGGCGCGAGACCCGGTCGGACAGCGTCGGATTGCAAGAGAGCAGTCTGACTAGGGAGAATTATCTTTTTGAATTTTTCGGCGAATTGGTCGTGGCCTCAGATTCGTATAGCGATTGGAATTTTTCGGTGACGACCGGGGACAATATTCGCACGATCCTCACGCCGCTGACGCTGCGCAGCCCTCGGTGGCAGGGGGTGCGCATTGATGCTAAGGCTCCGCACCAGGGTTTTACGATGCTGCTGACACGAGGCGCACTGCGGCGTTTTTCGGCTTTTGATGCACGCAGGGATCTCAGCCCGGTCTTGGCCTATGGCGGTCACTATTCCAACCGCGTAAGCGACGTATTGACGCTCGGAGCTACCCTCTTCAACCAGCACCAAGTAGACGTCGAGTCGGATCAGGGCAGCTTTATCAACGGCACTCAGCCCTACCAGATGCAGGCCCCTAGCCAGATCGCGGTGCGCATCGAGAGCGATGCCGACGATTTTTCCTCGGTGGCAGGTGTCTATGGCGTGGCTTTGGATCTGAAAATAGTCGGCGCAGACGGGGTTGTGGAGCATCTGGAAGTGGCCGCTGAAACGCCGGTGGGGGGGCAGCGCGTGGGCGAGATGATACAGGTAGTCGGCATTGAGGAGACGGTCGATTATATTTTCAACTTGCCGCCCGGAGCACAGGTGGTCAAGGCGATATTTCGCGCCGATGTCACCGGCGATTATCGCATTGCGGTGCGCCAAGCCCATGCATTTGATTTTATCTCCCGGGATGAGGCGCTAAGCGAAGTGCGCTATTGGCCTTCCGAGCCAACGCATACGCGGGGCGGCGTGCTCTACCCGCTAGATTTTAAGCCGGGTCAAACCGCGCCCTATTTTACCGTCGCCCGCGCCGAGGGTGAGCCCGGTTTGAATCGTCGGCGTATCGTCTCTTTTGAGCACGGGATCCCCTCGGGCAAGACCCTGATCGGTACGGACTTCAAGATCGTGGCTAAGGAATTGCAAGCTGAGGGCGAGATCGTCTACAATATAGAGGAGCAACACTTTCCCTTTTCCAACGATTCGCTTGAAGTTCGCGGGGCCAAAAAGACCAAGGGGAGTTGGGCCTATACGCTCAATCTCAATCGGTCGCTGATGTTGCGCGATCGGCCATTGCAACTGGGTGGGGAATTGTTCCGCATGGATCCCGATTATAGTGGGGGATACGACAGTCGTCGCGGTGGCACGGTGTTTTTTACCGACAAGGGTGGGGCCAATGGCAAAGAGGCTTTTACGCAGGAATTCCCGCTGGTAGAAGACAACGACGACGACGACCGCTATCCCGACGACGCCTTTGAAGACGGGGGGCGCTACGCCTCGCAGATTCCCGGCCACTTTGGTGCAACGCCCTGGGCGGGTGTTTTTCCCGGGCTCGACGTCGATGGCGATCAGACGCCCGACAACGATAGGGACCGCAATGGTGTGGCCGATTGGCACGAGCCGTTTTTGCACTATGACTCAGATCCTTCGGACTTTGTCTACGGTATAGACTTCAACAATAACACCCAGCCCGACTATCGCGAAAACGACGACTACGCCGACTATCCAATCCGCAAAGACCAGCGCGGTATCCACACTTTCGCATCAGTTGATAAACTCGGTGGGGGAATGCAGCGAATCGCGGTGGGCTATTACGATATGAGCGAGATAGCTGGTGGTGGCGAAGCCCGCTCGCTCTACGCGCGGATCGATGGCTGGTGGCGGCCCTCAGCGGGGATGCAGCTCGAATTACACGACGATATCAAGCTCGTCGACGATACTATCCGCGACAATGTCTATGCCTGGGCTACTGGCGACACGGCCCGAATCGGTCCCAATACAAACACGCCGCTCAATCCCCCCCCGCCGGATCCCTTGGCGATGCGCAATAGCTTGGTAAATACCGCCTATGTGCATATGCGCTACCAACCCGCAGACCACATCGAATTGCGCAGCGATCTGATCTACTTTCTCAATCGCCAGGGGGATATACGCGAAGACGGGGTATTGGCACAAGTCAGCGGTTCGTATTCCGAATTGGCGTGGGTGACCCGGGGATCCTATCGCCATACGTGGAATCGCTTTGGTATATGGGCCGCCGCCAAATTTGCCTTTAAAGAAGGACACCGAGGGCCGGATTGGTCCGATCAGTCGCTGCGCTTCTTTGGTCCCATCGTGCGAACCTCCTACCACATCATGGAGGGTATGAGCATTCAGTGGGGGATGTCGGGCTTGCCGCTACTGCCCTTGCGTTTAGTCGATGGCGAAAATAGCGCGGTCGATTACGAAGAACGAAAAATGGTTCTCATGCTCAATGGTCGCACCGAAGACTATCAGGGCTCAGTAGTCAATATCAATACCGGTATTGAGTTGTATCGAAGAGACTACGATCAGGGGGGCCGGGAGCGGGATTTTGCTAATTTTGGCATTTTCCTCGAAGTCATTATCGGCAACTAGGCGCGCATGATGTTGCGATTAAATAGCGATTAAATAGCGATTAAATATGGTGAAGCGATTCTACATCGTGGGTCTTATAGCAATTGCGTGCGGGTTGGCGTGCGGCAGTAGTGCCCTGGCCGATCCAGGCTTGCGGGATAATTCTCTGCTCAATGCGCGGAAGGATTATCCCGATTATGCCGACGATCGCTATATATCCTACAATGCGGTCGTGCCGGCGCGAGG
>DQLG01000504.1 GCA_015660315.1 Candidatus Latescibacterota bacterium | reverse complement strand
CTGTTTTTGTCGAAGCTGGCCAGGGGGTTGGAAGTGGCCAATTGCCCGGCCCACTATTTGTCCCAGTATCATCCGACCATCGGCGATTCGGCTAAGATCAATAGGCGCATCGAAGCGAGAAAATTGCCGGGCCGGATCGCGGCCTACACCGACGTCAAAAATTATCTCAACCCCGAACATCCGCGATTGTGGCCCTGGCTCTACCGCACCTATAAATCCTCGCCGCCGCAGACCGCCGTGCGCAACCCCTACTACTGGGTCGTCGACACGCAAGGAAATCAACTGCCCTATATCGATCGCATCCTCTTTAAATTGCGCTCGGCCGATATGATCCACCTGGCGCTGAGCAATGGCGAGGCGTCGATGCAGTGGCAGTGGGATTTGGCTAAATCCTATACCCTGGCGATGGAGCAGCGGTCCGCCGGCGATTTCGATATCTACCACTGGTTCGGCGGCGAGAACCTGTTTGTGGTCTATCCGAATATCAACCGCCGCGTCGACGCCGACCGTCCAGAAACGGCGCACAAGAACGCGCTGCTCAACGACAAGCACTTTCGCCAGGCGCTTTCGTTGGCGATCAATCGCCAGGCCATTATCGACGCCGATTACAATGGCCAGAGCGTACCCTCGGCCGTGTCGCCGGAACCGGGGACGCCCTATTACGAACCCACGTTATATCGCAGTTTTGTCGACTACGACCCTGCGCGGGCGAATCGACTGCTAGACGAGATCGGGTTGACAAGCAGGGACCGCGAAGGCTTTCGCACCTATCTCGACGGTACGCGCATGGTGTTTTACCTCAGTCTTTCCAGCGACGATACGGGCATCGGTCCCTCGCAGTTTATCGTCGACGATTGGGCCCATGTCGGCGTGCGGGTACTGATACGCAATGAGAGTCGCGCCCTGTGGTCGACAAAGGCCCAGGCGCTGGAGCATGATTTTAACGCCTGGTCGGGCAACGGGAACTTTCCCGCGCTGTGGCCGGAGGCGTATGTCCCGATTGAAAACTGCGGTTTCGCCCGCGGTTTCGCCCGATGGTATGCCCAGGGTGGCCTCTACGGTCCGATTCCGCCGGAGCGGGCTGGGGGCTGTGTCGAGCCGCCGGTGGGGCATCCGCTGCGCCAGGCTATGGAGATTTATGACCGCTACCGCGCCGAATCCGAGCCCGAAAAACAGCAGGTCATTTTCAAAGAGATCCTGAAAATCGCGGCGGAAAATGTGTGGACCTTCAATGTCGCATCACCCCAGCCATCGTTGGTCGTCGTCAAGGATGATTTCCGCAATGTGCCGCGCAAGGCGATACATACCTTCTTGATGATGTCCCCGGCCAATACCGGTATCGAAACTTATTATCACGAAAATCCGTATGATTCGCCCGGTGCGGTCGAGCAGATGAAAGCGGCGATCCTCAAACCGACGCTGCCGCCCGACGTGCCCGCCGCCGAGGGCAGCGAGACCGATTCGGGGCTCAAGTTGGGCAGTGTGATCCGCTTTATGTTGATCGGCATCATCGGTTTATTAGTCATTTTGACGGCGGTCAAGCATCCCTATATCGGCCGCCGCTTGTTGATTATGGTACCGACCCTGGTGATTATTTCGCTGGTCACCTTCTTCATCATCCAACTGCCGCCAGGCGACTTTCTCACCGTGCGCATTATGCAGTTGCGGTTGGAGGGCAATGAGCAGGCGTTACAGGAAATCGAGGAATTGCAGAGACTATTCTCCATGGATGAATCGGTGAGTCAGCAGTACGCCCGTTGGTTGGGGCTGCCGTGGTTTTTCAGTTTTGACGAAAAAGACGAAGGGTTATTGCAGGGGCATATGGGCCGCTCAATGGAGGATCGCCGCGCGGTCAACGACATCGTCGGCGACCGCATCTTGCTGACCGTTCTGATTTCGCTGGGCACGATTCTCTTCACCTGGGCGATGGCGATTCCGATCGGCATCTATTCGGCGGTGCGGCAATATTCCATCGGCGACTATATCCTGACTTTTATCGGTTTTATCGGCATGTGCGTGCCGGGTTTTCTGCTGGCGCTGCTGTTGATTTTTGCCAGCGGCGAGTGGTTCGGCGTGCGCATCACGGGGCTCTTTTCCAGCCAGTACGGCGCCCAGCCGGAGTGGAGTTGGGGCAAGGTTGCAGATCTTTTGCAGCATATCTGGGTGCCGGTAGTGGTCCTCGGCGTGGGCGGCACCGCCAGCATGATCCGCATTATGCGCGCCAATTTATTGGATGAGCTGAAAAAACCCTATGTGGTCACGGCGCGCGCCAAGGGCGTCAGGCCAATGCGGTTGCTCTTCAAGTATCCGGTGCGCATGGCGCTCAACCCCTTCGTCTCCGGCATCGGCGGACTCTTTCCGCAATTGGTATCGGGTGGGGCGATTGTCGGCATCGTTATGAGTCTGCCGACGGTGGGGCCGTTGATGCTGTCGTCTTTGATGAGCGAGGATATGTTTTTGGCCGGGTCGATGCTGATGGTCTTGAGCATGCTCGGCGTCTTGGGCACCCTGGCCAGCGACCTATTATTATTATGGATAGATCCGCGTATTCGCTTCGGGGGAGGTGAACGTTGACTGCAACGATAGTACAGCCAGCGGCAGACGGGAAAAGCGCCGAGCAGGCGTTGGGCAGCCTGTCGCAAAAACAGCTCATCTGGCGCGGTTTTGCCCGTCACCGGCTGGCGATGGCGAGTTTCTACCTGCTCGCGGTGATGTATACTCTGGCGTTGGGCTGCGAGTTTTTCGCCCCCTATTCGCCGCAGTGGAAGAATCTCGTTTTTGCCTACTGCCCGCCGCAGCCGCTGCGCTTCGATTTCGAGCACGGGCTGCACGTGCGCAGTATGCGGCAGTCGATAGACCCGATCACGCTTAAGAAAGACTATGTCGAGGACCCGGCCGGTATTATTCCATTCTCGTTTTTTGCCAAAGGCGAGCCCTACGAGTTGATGGGGCTATTTGCGGGCGATCGGCATTTTCTTGGCGTTGACGGTGCAAGCAATAAAAACACAGGGACTGTGCCGCCCTTCTTTATTCTCGGCGCCGACCGCTACGGGCGGGATATTTTGAGTCGTATTATCTACGGTACTCGCATCTCGCTCTCGGTGGGCATAGTGGCCATCGCGGTGACTTTTATTTTGGGTCTTTCGATCGGCGGTGTTTCTGGCTATGTGGGTGGGCGGTCCGACAATCTGATCCAGCGCACGATCGAAATCATCAACGCCTTCCCGCAATTGCCGCTGTGGCTGGCGTTGGGCGCTTCAATGCCGCCCGAATGGTCGCCGCTGCGGACTTATTTCGCCATTACGATCGTCTTGAGCTTGCTGAGTTGGACGGGTTTGGCGCGCGTGGTAAGGGGTAAGCTATTGTCGTTGCGGGAGGAGGACTTTGCCGTGGCCGCCCGGCTATTGGGCGCGGACCATGGTCGCATTATCTTCCGTCACTTGCTGCCCGGTTTTACCAGTCATATTATCGTCGTGCTGACGTTGACCGTGCCGGCGATGATCCTCGGTGAGACTTCGCTGAGTTTTCTCGGGTTGGGTCTGCGCCCTCCTGTCGTAAGCTGGGGTGTGATGTTGCAGGACTGCATGAAAATGGAGGTGGTGGCCAATTATCCCTGGCTGTTGTTCCCGTTGTCCTTCATCGTTATTACGGTGCTCTGTTTTAATTTTGTCGGCGACGGCATGCGCGATGCTGCCGATCCTTATGCCTCGCGATGAAAGGTCTGATATGGAAGCGGTAGCGGAGAATGTGCTGGAGATCGAGGATCTACGCGTCTCTTTTTACACGGAGGAGGGGGAAGTGCGGGCCGTCGATGGGGTTAGTTTTTCCATTCCGCGGGGTTCGATCGTCGGGTTGGTCGGAGAGAGCGGTTGCGGTAAGTCGGTCACCAGTTATTCGGTGCTGCGCCTAATACAGCGACCGGGCGAAATCAAGGGTGGCTCGATCCGCTTTAACCCACAGGGTGGCGGCTCGGTCGATATCACGGCCCTAGACGAGCAGGACGACGCGCTCTATCACCTGCGCGGCGGGGCGATTAGCATGATATTCCAAGAGCCGATGACCGCGCTCAGCCCGGTGCATACCGTCGGCAATCAGATCTGCGAGGCAATCATGCTGCACGTGGACGCCGATCCAGAAAGAGCCGAAGAAATCGCCGCCGAGATGCTGGACAAGGTCGGCATTCCCAATGCCCGCAGCCGTCTGGACCAATATCCTTTTGAGATGAGCGGCGGTATGCGGCAGCGCGTGGTGATCGCCATGGCGCTGGCCTGTGCGCCGGAAGTGCTGATTGCCGACGAGCCGACTACCGCGCTGGATGTGACGATTCAGGCGCAGATTATACGGCTGATAAAGAGTTTGCAGCGGGACTTGGGCACTTCGACCTTGCTGATTACGCACGATCTGGGCGTGGTGGCGCAGTTGGTCGACCATATCGCGGTGATGTATTTGGGGCGCATTGTCGAGCAGGGCGATGTGCGCACGGTGATGAAGGACCCACGCCACCCCTATACGATGGGCTTACTCGAATCACTGCCCGGCTTGGCCCTGGATAAAGAGCGTCTGTCATCTATAAAGGGCAGTGTGCCTTCATTGGCCGAGCGGCCACCGGGCTGCCCCTTTCACCCCCGTTGCCCGCACGCTGAGCCCGGTGTTTGCGACCGCGGTGATCCGCCGGAGTTGCACCAGATCGGCGAGGCAAGGATGGTCGCCTGTTTGCGACTTGAAGCAATCCACGGAGGGCCTGTGCAATGAGCGCCGGTACGCCGCTGTTGCAGGTCAAAAATCTGCAAAAATACTTCCCCGTTTTCAGCCAGGGATTCGTCCGGCGCCAGACTGGCCTGGTCAAGGCGGTCGACGATATCAGCTTCGACCTGATGCCGGGTGAGACGCTGGGCTTGGTCGGCGAAAGCGGCTGCGGCAAGACGACCACCGGGCGGGCGATTTTACGCGCGCTCGACCCGACCGCCGGCGAAGTGCTGTTTCAAGACGGCGAGCGGACTGTCGATTTGGCTCAGTTGTCCGCAAAGCAGTTAAAACCGTTGCGGACCAAGATGCAGATGATCTTCCAGGATCCCTTTGCCAGCCTTAACCCGCGCATGACCGTCGGCGATATCGTCGGCGAGCCGCTGGCGATTCACAAATTAGCCAGCGGTTCCGAACGGGAAGACCAGATTGCGCAGATGTTGCAGAAGGTGGGATTGATGCCCGAACACCGCACCCGCTATCCGCACGCCTTTTCCGGCGGCCAGCGCCAGCGCATCGGCATCGCTCGAGCGCTGATCATGCAGCCTTCGTTGGTGGTGTGCGATGAGGCGGTTTCGGCGTTGGACGTGTCAGTCCAGGCGCAGGTAATCAATTTATTGCAGGATTTGCAGCAGGAACTCGGTTTGACCTATCTCTTTATCGCGCACGACTTGAGCGTGGTCAAACATCTGTGTGACCGAGTTGCGGTAATGTATGTCGGTAAGATCGCCGAGTTGGGCGAAACAGCCAGTATATTCAACGATCCCAAGCACCCCTACACCCAGGCCCTGCTGGCGGCGGTGCCGAACCCGGACCCCGATATGGCGTTGGAGGCGACACTCAGCGGCGAAGTGGCCGACCCGGCTAACCCGCCGCCCGGTTGCAGTTTTCATCCGCGCTGTGGCGAGTGCATGGCCCAGTGTAAGGAGGATCTACCAGAGCGAGTGCAAGTGACCGCCAGCCACCGGGTTTGGTGCCATTTGTACGGGAATGATTCCTGAGCGGGTTTCTTTATAGCCATCAATATGGAGCGAGATATGGAAAAGTCAATGTATGGCCGACACGATTTCACCGAAACGGATCACGCTGTTTTTGCAGAGCAAGGGTATCTCCACCTCGGCCAGGTGTTGTCGGCGGGTGCGCTAGGCGACTTGCAACAGCGCATAAAAGACATCATGTTGGGGTGCGTACGCTATAAAAATATGCGCTTGCAGTATTACGACGAAGAAAGCGGAAAACTGCGGCGCACGATGGGTAATGAAATAGCCAGCCTTTCCTATCGCCGCATCGACGACCTCGAACAGGACCCGCTCTTCCTGGCGTATATGCAACAAGAGTTATATCACCAGATCACCCGGCGCTATATCGGCGAGAACGTCGCGGTTTTTCGCTCGATGTTTATGAATAAACCGGCATACTGGGATCAGACTCTGCCCTGGCACCAGGATATCGGCCAGGGGTGGGGCATCGACGACAATCCCACAATCACGATCTGGTTGGCGCTCGACCAGGCGACGACAGCCAATGGCTGCATGCAGATTGTGCCGGGCAGCCAGCGCCACGGGGTCATCAACGAAAAGCACTTTCTGCCACCGGAAAAAGAGGTGGAATACGCCCCGCCGCAGGAGGTGATTGACCTGGAAGTGGCAGCCGGCGAGGCGGTCTTGCTGCACAATTTTTTGCTGCATCGCTCGGGCGAAAATCCCACTCCGGATGCGCGCTGTGCGTTCAGTATGACGTTTATGGACGCCGACGTGCGCACGCTGGACACGGGGCAGAAGTTCCCCGTCATTTTTGGTCGGAACGCATTGCACCCGCAGACGATGGGGGATAAGGCCGAAGAATTGGTAGAGAAATTTTATGGTTGATACAATGATATTTTTTTTATATAGCGCGAAAGCTGAATATCGCGTCGGAGAGAAAAGTGAATGAGCAACAGCCAACAAACCCCGCACTAGGCCGTGGGGACCGCATACTGCTCTATGGCACGGTGGCGACAACCGGAGCCGCGGTGATGATGCTCGAGCTATTGGGCACGCGGATTATCGGCCCCTTTTACGGCGTCAGCCTCTACGTGTGGTCGTCGCTGATCTCGGTGGCTTTAATTGCCCTGTCGCTAGGCTATTATCTTGGGGGGGTGGTGGCCGACCGGCAGACGGGCTTTCGGCTGTCCTACGCGATTGCCCTAGCGGGTTTGAGCGCGGTCGTGATTCCCTTTGTCAGCCGCCCGGTCATGTTGTTGACCAATGATCTGGGTATGCGCGGCGGGGCGTTTGTTAGTGCCTTGCTGCTCTTTACCGTGCCGCTGACTTTTTTGGGCATGGTGGGGCCGCAGGTGATCAAGATGGCGACACTGCGCCGCGAGGGCGTCGGCATGGCCACCGGTTCGGTCTTTGCGATTAGCACTGTCGGCAGCGTGGTGGGCACCTTGTTATTGGGTTTTTATCTGCTGCCCGAACTGGGGTCGCGGGCGATTCTCTACGGCGTCAGTGCGGTTTTATGTCTATTGGCGGTGATCGTGGCGCTCTACGAAAGACGTTTGGGTTTAGACGCGTTGGGCAAGGTCGTGATCATCGGGTTGGTGACCGGAGCCGGGTTGTGGTTGAAGGTCGATGAAGTCCCGCTCGTGTCGAATGATTACCGGCTGGTGCACAAAGCGGAAAGCCACTATGGCTGGGTGCGGGTGATAGACGATCGCG
>DQLG01000126.1 GCA_015660315.1 Candidatus Latescibacterota bacterium | reverse complement strand
TCTCCAAAGGCCCCACATGACCACGCTACCCCGCTTCCGCTTTAACGAGCAAGCCGTAGACGCCTCACCCGCAGCTCTCGGTCCCTTGCGTTCTTCCACAGACGCGCTCGAGGACCGCGGAGAACTGCACCAACGCATGGCACTTGACGGCTATCTTTTCCTGCCCGGCCTGCTCGATCCCGACCAGGTCCAGGCCGCCCGCACCAGTTCCCTTGAGCGCTTGGCCGAGCAAGACCTCTTCCTGCCGGGCCATCCGCTCGACGAAGCTCTGCTCAAACCCGGCGTAGACATGCGCTCGGCCGGGTACGCCGCGCTTGACAGTACGCCGCGCTTGACAATCTCCCCTTGCTCGATCTGCTCTACTCCAGCCACATGATCGAGTTTTACGAATCGTTCTTAGGCGGCCCGGTCCGGCCCCTCGATTATACCTGGTTCCGCGCCAAAACGCCGACACAGGACTCGGCCACTAAGCCACACTGCGATATTGTCTACATGGGACGCGGCACGCAAAACCTCTACACCTCCTGGACCCCGCTCGGCGATGTTCCCTACGAGATGGGCGGCTTGTTGTTATTGGAAAAATCTCACCTCAACGAAGAACTCAAACGCACCTACGGCCAAACCGACGTCGACGTCTATTGTGAGAACGAAGGGGAAGCGGCGGAAATCATCGGCCGCGCGAGAGTGGCTAACCGCGAGTTGACGAGCGAAGAAATGAACTCCATCCGCTGGACCACCGTCGGCGTCTATTCGCACGATCCGACCGCCGTGCGCAACGAATTGGGCGGCCGCTGGTTAACCGCCGAATTTCAAATGGGCGATGTGCTAATTTTCTCGATGCACACCCTGCACTGCAGCCACGACAACCAGACCAACCACCTGCGTATCTCGACTGACTCGCGCTACCAGTTGGCCTCCGAGCCCATCGATCCGCGTTGGATCGGCGACGATCCGCCAGGCAACGGTATCGACGCGAAACGCGGCACCATCTGCTGAACTATAGCCCGGCTTCGCGTGTCAATTCATCCAAGACCTCGTCGATTATGCCCACCGCCTCGTCTATCTGCTCCCGCGTGATAACCAGCGGAGGATAAAAACGCAGATCATCACCGCGCACCCAGTCGGCAACCCCCGGCACGCCGGCAATATGCAGACCCCGTTGCAACGCCAAACTCGTGCCGCGCGCCGCCATGCCCTCTTGCGCGGCGAAAGGCGCCTTCGTCTGCTTATCTCGCACCAGTTCAATGCCCATCATCAACCCCTTAGACCGCACATCGCCGACACAAGCGTACTGCTTAAACCCCTCTGCCTTCTCCGCCAAATACTCTCCCATCTCGACCACGTGTTCGATGATCCCTTCTTCTGCAATAATATCCAGCACCGTCCCGCACACCCGCATCGCCACCGGATTGTTGACATAGGTGAAAACATGCGCAAATGACTCGCCTCCATCGAAAAAAACCTGGCGAATCTCATCGCTAATCACCAGCCCTCCCAAAGGTATATACCCGCTGCTCGCCGCCTTACCAAAAGCGATTATATCCGGCACTACACCCCAATGGTCCATCGCGAACACACGCCCAGTGCGACCAAAACCTGTAATGATCTCATCGGCGATAAACAATACCTCATAGCGATCACAGATTTCGCGAATCTCCGCAAAATACCCATCGGGCGGTACCGCCACCGCCGCACCCGCCATCACCACCGGCTCAGCGACAAAGGCCGAAACCGTCTCCGGCCCCTCCTGTAAAATCGTCTCTTCGAGTTGCCTGGCGCACATGAGATTGCACACGCCCTCACACCCGGCCAAAGCACAGCGATAAGGGTGACAAGCGGCGATATGCGGAAAGTCCGGCAACAAGGGCGCAAAGGGATTGCGCTGCGCCGGCAGCCCCGAAGCCGCCATCGCACCCAGCGTCGCCCCGTGATACCCCCGCCACCGCGAAATGACCTTGTGTTTCTGACTGTTCCCCTTTTGCAGATGGTACTGCCTCGCCAACTTAAATGCCGTCTCAATCGCCTCCGACCCGCCGGAAACAAAATAACAGCTATTGAGATCTCCCGGCGCCAACGCCGCGATCCTCGGTGCCAAATCCAACGCCGGCTGATTGGTAAAAAAAGCCGAAAAGCAATACGCCAATGTCTCGGCCTGTTCCGCCATCGCTGCGGCGATCCGCTTGCGCCCATGCCCCAACGTCACATTCCCCGCCCCGGCAATTCCATCAATATACCGCCGCCCTTCTTGATCGTAGAGATATATCCCCTCTCCCCGCACAATAACTGGATATCCCTGCTGCAAATTTCGATGAAACAGATTGCCCTTATCCGCGGTCATGGTATTGCTCCTTAAAAAAACCCTCATGCGCCTTAGTCTTGATCCTTGTGGTACCTACAAAAGTATCGCCGGGCTGTCGGAGGGGATACTCGCAGCGGCGTTGCAGTCGCAAGAGCCGGCTAGGGATGATCGGCGAGAATGAGCGAGGGGATACCCTCCGCCAGCCCCTCGCACCCAAATAGCTCTAACGCTAGCGCGCAATAATACGCCCTACGCCCACCATCAGCAACAAACCTCTGCTCCACCCCTTGCCCCTCATCCCCACCCTTCTTAACATTCTCTCCACCACCCAGCCAAGGAGCCGACCATGCCCGCCAACTACGAAGCAGAAATGCGCTTAGATGTAAAAGTCCCCATGCGCGACAACATAAAGCTTTCCGCTGATATCTACCTGCCCCGCACACAAGGCCCCTTCGCCACAATCCTCATCCGTACCCCCTACAGCAATAACATCGACCCCATAATCCAAAACGCCCGCCGCCTCGCCAACAATGGCTACGCCTGCGTTCTGCAGGACTGCCGCGGCCGCTGGGACTCCGAAGGCGACTTCTACCCCTTCCGCGAAGCCGACGACGGCTACGACACGCAACAGTGGATCGGCCAACAAGACTGGAGCAATGGCAAGATCGGTATGGCGGGCGGCTCCTATCTCGGTTCGGTGCAATGGGCCTCAGCCCCCCACCGCAGCCCACACCTAACCTGCATGGCCCCGCGCGTCATTTGCTGCGATTTTCACAATGGCCTGGCCTATCCCGGTGGCGCGTTCCAACTCAATGTCATGCTGACCTGGGGCATGCGTTCCAACGCCCGCACTGGCCAGAGCATAGACTACCACAATTGGACCGAGGCCTTCCGCTCCTTACCCGTCGGCAAAATGGACGAGGCCGCCGGACGCGACCTCGACTTCTGGAAGGACTGGATCCAGCACCCAAGCTACGACGAGTATTGGCAAGAATTCGACGACGAGAAACGCTTTGGGGAAATCGACGCACCCGCCTTCAATATGGGCGGCTGGTACGATCTCTACGCCCCGCAGACCTTTATCAACTTCAACGGCCTGCGCCAACACGGCCGCACCCCCGAAGCCAAGCAAAGCAAGCTCATCGTCGGCCCCTGGCCGCACGCTTTGAGCGCCTCAACGCGCACCGGCGATATCGACTTCGGTCCGCACTCGCTTTACGACCTCGACGGCGAAGAGCTGCGTTGGTTCGACTACTGGCTCAAAGGCATCGACAATGGCATCGTCGACGAACCGCCGATCAAGCTCTTTATCATGGGCATCAACCAATGGCGCGACGAGTGGGAATGGCCGCTTGAGCGCACGACATGGCGCAAGGCCTACTTCGACTCCGGCGGTCACGCCAATTCGCTGATCGGCGACGGCCATCTGTCCTTTAGCGAACCCCAGGGCGCCGAGAACGACCAATACACCTACGACCCGCGCTACCCGGTACAAACCCTGGGCGGCAATAATTGCTGCTCACCCCATATCGTGCCCTGGGGCCCCTACGACCAGCGCCCGGCCGAAATGCGCGGCGACGTGCTCTGTTATACCAGTGAGCCTCTTGCTGAAGATCTCGAAGTCACCGGACCGATCCAGGTCGTACTCTATGCCGCCACCGACGGCCACGATACCGACTGGACCGCCAAACTCGTCGACGTCTCTCCCACTGGCTACGCCAAAAATTTGTGTGACGGTATTATCCGCGCTCGCTACCGCGAAAGTTTGAGCGAAGCCAAGCCCTTAGAGCCCGGCACCATCTACGAATACACCATCGAAGTCGGCGTCACCGGCAATGTCTTCCAAAAGGGCCACCAGATCCGCGTAGAAATCTCTTCTTCGAACTTCCCGCGTTTCGACCGCAATCCCAACACCGGCAACGAATATGGAGTCGACAACGAGTTACGCACGGCTCAGCAAAGTGTTTACCACAGCAAAGCTTATCCATCGCATATTCTATTACCGGCAATTCCCAGCTAAAGACATCAAGAACATCATGATGCAACGATTGGCACACTTCACCTCCTTTCTCCTAATTTTACTCGGCATAAGTTTGCTCGGAGAATAGGCCGCCAACGCAGACGAAGCGCCAACAGTAAAATAGAAAAAACATGGGATACATCGACATAGAAGCCTTTTTTCGCTAAGGCTACGCCATCATCCCCGTCTTAGACGAACGAAAAGCGGCTCGCTACGCCGCCAATGCCTATGTCGGCGACGGGGCAAAAACCGACTTGCTGCTAATACCCGAATTGCCCACCGTTTTAGAACACCCCGTCGTACAGGGCGCTATCGCGCAAATCCTCGACGGCAGCGACCTGAGATTGGAGACCTGGAAGCTGATGGCCGTCGAAGTCGGTGAGGATTATCGGCAGGGCAAGGCATTTGTCGAAGACCTCGACGCCCAGATAATTGACCGCTATAAAGATTCGTTGTAATTTTGCCGATTAACCGGCAATACATACCGACAACATTAGAAAGATTGCGTACATGACACCGGAAGAAGCGACAGTAAAACGCACCGAACTCGAACGCGACGGCTACTGCGTTATCGACGACATTCTCGGCGATAAGTTCTTACAGGAGATGCGCGACGAATCAGAGCGCCTGATGAAAGACTGGGTTATGCCGCCCGACTTCAAATACCAAGGGCAGCACGTGGGCGAGACCGGCGCCAACAACGCCATCATTCAAAAGCTCTTAGACTGGCCAGCCGCGCAGCAGGCCTTAGAACAAATCGGCTATGGCGACTTTAAGAGCTCCGGCAGCATAATCATCTTAACCAAGGACCCCGGCGAGCCAGCGCTCTACTGGCACCAGGACTGGATGCAGTGGAACGACCCGATTAGCGTCTCGCCCTGGCCGCAGGTTATTTTCCTCTCGTATTATTTACAGGACACCACCATCGAAAACGGCTGCCTTAAAGTCATCCCCGGCTCCCACCATAAGCGCCTACCCCTGCATGACGAATTGGTGCCCGCACACGAGCAAGGCGCCCGCACCATACCCGAAGACGACCCGGTGATGTTTAGCGACCATCCCGACCAGGTCGACGTCTGTGTCAAAGCCGGATCGCTGGTGCTAGCCGACGCCCGCGTCCTGCACTCGGCTTACCGCAACCAGACCGACGAGCGCCGCACTCTGGTATTGGCCTGGCACCGACGCCCCTTCGGCGTGCCCGACCATTGGACAGGGGAAGTCCCCGAGCCCATAGCCAAGCGAGACCCCGAAGCCGAATACGAAGGCTCGCGCATCCCCGGCGAATACCTCAAGTAGCCTAATGGCTGGCGCACACCTCGAATACCAGGACTACCCGTTTTTAGATAGCATTACGAGACACAACGACGCTGCTTTTTACTTTTCTGCTAGCTCAGTAGCATCCTGTCCTAAACCCAGGACGACCTTGTCCTGTTTTTAGGGATTTGGTGCTAAAGCGGAAATTGCTATTGCTGGGGTCAGCGGCTAAATATTAATACGTCGCCCGACCGCCCGACATATCAAAGGTAAAACCCGTATTAAAACTCGCTTCCGGCGATACGATCCAAGCCGCCGTCGCCGCCAACTCCTCCGGCTTGCCAAAGCGCTTCATCGGAATCCGCTCGATCATATACTGCGCCGCCGCCGGGTCGGCATTTTCTATCATCGAGGTATAGATCGCCGCCGGCGCTAATGCATTAACGGTAATCCCCGTCTCCGCGTATTCTTTACCCACCGACTTAACCAACCCGATCACCCCCGCCTTCGAAATAGAATAAGGACTCATCTTCGCATTCCCCTCTTTGCCCGCGATCGAGGCGATCAGCAATACCCGCCCATAATCCCGCTTCTCCATCTCCACTAAAGAATACTTCGCCATCAAATACGACCCGCGCAGATTCACCGCCAGCGTCGCATCATAGGCCGCCATATCCACTTCGGTAATCTTGTGATTATTCGGCCCGAGAATCCCCGCGCAATTAATCATAATATCCAACCGCCCCATTTCTTTTGCGACCC